>JAHJLU010000017.1 GCA_018821745.1 Myxococcota bacterium
CAGCCCACCTATCAAGGTATATGCTCTCATGGGGCCTTGCTTTCTTTATGACTTCTTTAACCGACCGGTTTAACCCCGGGCAGCGGACATTGTTTGCATACGCAATACCATCGCAGGCGTCACGCAGGCGGGAGAGACTCAGATGGGAGGTGTCTCCTGATTGAGGAAAAATCCTGCGAGGTGGTGATAGGAGGTGCCCTGAGCATGCCCGTAGAGCTCAACACCCAAATGTATCATGTCGCCGGTGGTTGTGATTTCGTGGGTGCCACCCTCCTGGGAGTCCAGAAGCTCAATGTGGGCGATGCCGTAATCCTGGCCCTCAACCACCGCAAACAGTGAGCGGGGAACAAGGACACCATCGAGAAATATCTCAACACTCTCAGGGTATTGCTGGGGAGCGATGAGAAGCAGGTAGTTGTGAGTCATGCTCTCTGGTGACGTGAACCGGTAGGAGGTCCGGTAATGAAACAGCGGAGGAATCTGACCCATTGCGGCGCCACCCATGTCGCTGCCGGGGGAGAAGGAAGAAGGGGGGACCAAAAAACGGGTCACCAAAATGGGATTACTGGCGTCAATGCTGAAATGGGGAAAACCTGCGGTGTCAAGCTCAATGGATTCACCTTTTTGCAGGGTCACGGGCGCCATGATTTCCGGCAGGAAGGTGAGCGTGGTGTCGTCTTCTCCCGCCAGGACTTTCACGCGGCTGGGGATGTGGGACTCTGGCGCAACGAGCATGGTGGAGGAAACAATGAACCGGTAACCCCACGCCTCGTTTGGCATCAGCATCTCTTCCATGTGGGACCCCGGGAGGGAGTCCACAGGTGAACAGGCATAGGCGTGACCTGAGTATAAAGCGACGGGATTGTTTGAGAGAATCTCTGTCCCCGTGAGGTCATAGGAATCTGAGGCGTCACAGATCAGGAGCTGGGTTGCGCCCCCGCTCTGGAAGGTGTCGCCGGGGCAGTTGGAGGGGTCCACATTCTGTGAGGAGATCAACTGCAGCACATCTCCGCGGTTGAGTAAAAAAGAGGCGTTATCACCGGGCTGCAGGGGCGACACGTCCAACCCCTGTGCGATATGCGCCCTGGTGTTAATCGCAACTGTGGTGTCGTCCTCAATGGCCACGACGGTCGCAAACCCCGGAAAAATCACCTTTTGCGTCCCCTCCACATAGGCCGTTGTGGGGAGAGAAAGGGCAAAATATCTTTGGCCGTAAAGGGACACCGGCAACACCAGCGATGCCTCATGGAGTGTGGTGGTTGCGTCACCCTGCTCAAGGCTCAGCGGGCTGAACTGATAGATCGCCACGGGAAGCGTGCTCTCAACGTGTATGGCACCGCTCCCCGATGCGGCTCGGTAGATACCGGAGAGAAACGGTCCCTCCTGGTTCTGTGCCCCGGCCAGCAGCAGGTCTAAATTATGGGGCAGCATAAGGTGACGGGTGGTCCTGGGGGGAACCTCTTCAACCAGGGAGATGCCGGGGCCCTCAATGGCAACCTGCACGGGGAGGGTGTTTGCGTTGTCAATGAGCAGGCTGAAATCACCATGGAACGCTTCCTCAAGTTTTGGGGACGGGGTTGATACGAGCCAGTGTTCACACCCTCTGTGCGATTTATTGATTGCCTCCCGTATGCAGGGCGCGTCGCACTGGGCTGCTCCGCTGCCCTCAACACATATCTCGTTGTGATCAGAGGAACACTCCTCCACCATCTGCCCTACCTCGCCACTGGCGTCGCATTGATACACGTTATTGTCCCGGCAGGTGGTCCCAAGGGACATGCAGTCGGCGCAGGCAGGACTGCCCTCGTTGTTGTTACACACAGGGGGCAGGCCGTTCTCGCCACAGATTGTCACAACCTGCCATGCGTTGTTTATACACTCCCCGATGGTGTTGTCCAGACACGTCCGTTCCCCTTCAACACAAATGGAATTATTTGTATTATTAAGGGGCTCTTCTTTCTCATCCTTGTTCCAAAAAGCAGTGCAGGTTGAAAACAGCACCACACAGCAGAGCAGACCTGAAAAATCAACGAGACGAGACATTATATAACCTCCATGGAAAAACCGGAAGCTGCCATTGCCCTGTTTGGGAAAGGTTCAGGCAGGTTATTTGCACTTGCCATCTCCTTCTTTGGGGAGGTTTTTAAGGGCGGGCTCTGTTTCTCGCAGCTTGTTGACCCTGTTTCCCTTTATGGATTTCCAGTACCCTTTTTTAGGGATAATCAAGAGGGAAACAGTGCATGTGGTCTTCTGCCCCGCCTGGGGCTCATAGTCGTTGCTGGTGGAGACTCCCATATACCAGGTACCATCTTTTCCCTTATGCCAACTAATTTTTCGGGACACTTCGGAATTGCGCTCCGTAAGGGTTTGGTAAGCGACAATGCGCTGTTTCGCCATTTTCAACAAGAGTGCTCGCTCGACCATATTGGTATACTCCTTCATCTTTCCTTTGGAGCACTCGTTGCCATTTCCAAGATCATAATGTATCCAGAGGGCTCTGGTGACAGAAAACTCCGGTGCGAAGACAACTCGATGCAACTTTCCTGCAAATATTTCTGCAGGGATATCTTTGACTCCAAGGTCACCCTGGTACTCTTTAATGGCTAATCCCCTCTTGCAGTCAACCTTGCAAAGATCCGCCGAGGTGGCACAAACCATCACCAACGCTCCATGGAGATGCTTTCCGGATCGAATCTCAATAATCCTGGCCTCCCCTGTCTCAGGGAAAGTAATTTTCTTCATTTTTTCCAGTTTGGGGAGGGCCTTTAGCAGGATGGATTTGGCATCCTTTTTGCCCTTGTTTGCTTTACGGAGGGCGGTGAGAAGGCTTTCCAACTTTGGCATGGGAGGGGCTGGCCAGAGGGTGCTTGTTGCTGTATTGGAGTTTGCGCCCTGTGCCAAAGAATTTTTCTTCTTCGCATCTTCAATGGGGGCATTTCGGTTTTTCTGCTCGACGGTAAAGGGGATGAGGCCGTGATTGATACACCCCAGGGTGCTGTATTTAAAGGCCGTAATCAGCCCCTTGGCGCCAATGAGCGCCTTAAGTGAGCCTGCTTTGGAATAGGGGAGGGAAATGGGCCAGATATCCGCCTTTTTATGAGCCTTAATATCGCAATTTTTCTTGTCCACAAAGGAGCTCAGTTGAACGGGTTCTTTGTAGAGTTTCTTCTCGGTTTCCGTGGAGTAGATGAACGTTGAGTCTCTTCTCCGATAGAAGAAAAGAGATGGAGAAACAGTACGATGCGCGTTCTTCTGACACCATAGCTTTTGTGAGGAACAAGCGTCCTTTTTCCCATTTTTTGACGGGAGCCTGTCGTGTTTGGGCGGGACGACTGGTTTTCCGGTTGTATCGACGGTGCCCCACAGTTTCCCTTTTCGTACCCAGATGGTTGCATCACGGATAGTTACGAAATCCCACTCCAGGGGAATCTTGACCTCCCCTTTGGCATTGATGGCGCCATATTTTAAACCACCACTCGTGTCCCGATTGGCTACTATTACGAGCCCCTCTGTGAAGTAAGAGAACGGAAAGGGATACAAGATTGTTCCATCGTTATAGCTGCTGCCAAGGGCGTCCCAGGTTGGAGGCACCAACACCTTGCCGGCAAAATCAGCCAGCCCCCATTTGGAAGCTCGCTTGAACGCAACCACTTTTTTATCGAGCATCACTTTGAGCGCCTGGCAGTCGGGAATAGAGACTACGTTGTTGTCAGGTTGGTAGAGATAACAACCCGTGTCACTGTAGGCGATGAGATTGTTCGATTCATAGTAATCCTTGGCCAGGATATTATTGAACGAGATATCCAGGGGTGTCCCCTTGTGGTTCAAAAGGAGCCACCCACTGATTTTGTTCCCAAACTGTGCATCATAGGCCTTGTTGGAGTATGAGGCCAATATTGCCTTGTCATTAACAACTCGTAAGAAGGTATAGCCGGGTTTCAGAATTTGTCTCCCGCTCAGGGAAACAAGTCCCCACTTGTCCTTTCTGAGAAACGGGATTACTTTGCTCTTTAGGGGGATACGCACAGCTTTGCGCAATGCCTCGTCATCATCAAGCCCTGTAACCAGCGCTTTGTCCACCAGGGTTATTATCTGGCCTCCAGAACGATCGAACAGAGCATAGTCATGCTCTTCTACAGGAACACAATACCCCTTGGTTCTTTCGGTTTTTTTTGGATCTCTGTCCTTTTTAACACCCACCAGCAGCCGACACCCCTTAATGCAGAAAACATCATCATAAATGGGCTTTATGACGGTTTTAAACGAGCCGTCAATCACGCCAACCTTGTATGAATGAGTGGATACAAAGTCTAACTCTCCCCAGTTTTGGGGATTGCGCGGGGGGTCTGCAATGACATAGAGGCTCCTCTTTCCTTTTCCCAGCCTCTCTATGACCGGGCCAGGAATGGTTTGCCCCACTTTCCCATTGCGTTCTATGACATTACAATGAAGTAGCTTTTTCTGCTTGTCCCGAAAACATGCGGAGGCAAAGTCCTTGGTAAAGAAGGGATACGCGTCCATGTAGTCCTTTACGAGGATCTCTTTACCAGAGGAATCAATCCAGCCGCCAACCCATTTGGCTCTGGATTTTGGGTTTGGCCTGGGA
>JAHJLU010000018.1 GCA_018821745.1 Myxococcota bacterium
ACATCGGGGATACCGTCACCGTCGTTGTCGGGATCGGGGCAGCCGTCTTCGTCCTGGAAGCCGTCAAAGTCCTCGGGTTCATTGGGGCACTTGTCCTTGTCGCCGAAGATGCCGTCTTTATCGGGGTCGAGGCTGCCCTTCTCTCCCCATCCGATACCCGCGAAGATCCGGTAGTCCGGCGCGGTGTACCCTTTGGTGATCCCGGCACCCAGACCCCCCACCAGCGTGAAAGAAGATGTGAGCCGATACCTGGCCCCGACCTGAGCCTCAAGAGGCGTCTGGTTTATATCCCCCAAGGGTTCGGTGGCCAGGGTCCGGCCAAAAAACTCCGAAAAGATCGTTACCTTTGGTCGAATCTGGTAGCTCGCCCCCAGGGAAACCCCCACCTCGTCCTCCAGTTTGAGCCCCGCCACGGCCGTATCCTCCACCAGGCGGTAATAAACATTGAGGCCCGCGGAGAAATCACCCCAGCTCTTTGAGGCTGCCAGGGTGGGGATAAACTGAAGACCCCCGCGCCCCATATAGGGATCAGCCAACTTTCCCGTGGGGAGGACAAACTGGGGAATGAGCGCCAGATCCACCATGCCGCGATAGAGCCGAATTCTGGGGAGAATCCGGATATCCACCATGCCCATGGTTGAAGGCTTGTCGGCATCGGGGAGGCCGTCACCGCTCTGATAGAGAACCAGCGGGATGGCGAGTCCCACATCGAACCATTCCAGGACCCCGTAGCCCACGAGCAGATCCCCCGTCACCTGGTGGCCGATAATATGGGACTCCACCTTCCAGGGATCGGTCCGCCACAGGGTGAGGGGAGCCCGCTGATAGTTGAGCATCAGGGCAACCACGTAGCTGCGTTTTACGGCCGTGGCGCCGGAAAAGGAGGTGGGAAGCTCATCCATGAATACCCAGGGGTTCAACTTGAAGCTCTGGGACTCCAGCTCCTGGGCCCCGGCGACCGTTGAGAAACAAATCAGCGCTATAAAGAGAACGAGTTGAAATATCCGCATAAAAATATGTCCCGATGTTACAGGTTAACAAATTTCCGAGTGCCCACGAGCGCCGCAAGGAGCGCCATGAGGAGCAGGAAGGAGGGAACGCCCCCGTGACCACCGGCTGACTGGGAGCAGGATCCACCGCCGCCCACCGCGTAGTCGGGGATGGGGTTTATGGCATCCTTGGGGTCAAGATAGTCGGGGATGCCGTCGCCGTCGGTATCGGCGGTCCCCTCCTGGGAGTCAGCGTCGCCGTCGCCGTCGGAGTCCGTGTCGAGCCAGTTGGGAATCCCGTCATTGTCCACGTCGGAGCCGTAGGTGACCCCGTCGGTGACCTCTGTCACGGTGGGAATGCCGTCCCCGTCATCGTCATCGTCCAGGGCGTTGATAGTCCCGTCACCGTCGGTGTCCAGAGGGTTATGGGGATCTTCCCCCACCTCGACACCGTCGGAGAGACCATCGTGGTCCGTGTCATACAGGTAGGGGTTGGTACCCAGAACAACCTCCTGGGCGTTGGTGAGACCATCGTTGTCTGGGTCGGCGTCGGGGCCGTCATAGTCGTCGGGATCCGCCCAGTTGGGGACGCCGTCAAGATCCAGATCCCCGGTCCCTTCTTCCAAATCGGGCACGCCATCGCCATCGGCGTCGGTGTCGAGGTAATTGGGAATCCCGTCGCTGTCTATGTCTTCCCGACCTTCCACGGAATCGGGGATGCCGTCGGCGTCGGAGTCCGTGTCGAGCCAGTTGGGGATCCCGTCACTGTCCATATCGTTGCCCAGGAGCGCGCCATCGAGCACCTCGTGGGACGTGAGAAGACCGTCACCGTCGTCGTCGTCGTCGCGGGCATTGATGACACCATCGCCATCGGTGTCCAGGGGGTTCCCCGTGTCGGGTCCCACTTCGTCGCCATCGGAGAGCCCGTCGCCGTCGGAGTCGTTGTTCCTGGGGTCCGTCCCCAGGAGCAGCTCCACGGCGTCGGTGAGGGTGTCGTTGTCGTCATCGGGATCACACACATCCCCCAGTCCATCCTGGTCGTAGTCTTCCTGACCGCTGTTGGCCATATGGGGGCAGTTGTCATCAGCATCGGGAATGCCGTCACCATCGGCGTCGCCGGTACAGGCATCGCCAACGCCGTCGTTATCCGTATCTTCCTGACCCGCGTTGGGAACCAGATAGCAGTTGTCCGTGCCGTCGGGGACGCCGTCGTCATCACTGTCATCGTCGAGGTAGTTGGGAGTCCCGTCACCATCATTGTCGGAAGGGGGCGTAAGGGGATCCGTATCACCCGCCTCGATGCTGTCATTGATCCCGTCGTGGTCGGAGTCGGTGTCTCGGTAATCGGGAATCCCGTCCCCGTCACTGTCACGGGGTGGAGTAGCCGGATCCGCATCACCCGCCTCGTGGCGGTCACTGATGGAGTCGTTGTCAGAGTCCGTATCCCGGGCATCAATGATCCCGTCGTGGTCCGTATCGGGGGGGTTCGAAAAATCAGGGCCCATCTCGTCGGCGTCGGAGATGGAATCCCCGTCGGTGTCGGGGTTGTAGGGGTCGGTTCCCGCAGCGATCTCGTCGGCGTTGGGCACACCGTCGTTGTCGGCGTCGAGGTCACAGGCGTCACCCTGACCGTCGCCATCGGCGTCACCCTGGCCGGGATTGGAGTCCGCCGGGCAGTTGTCACAGGTATCACCCACCCCGTCACTGTCGCCGTCGGCCTGACCCGCGTTGGGGTCGTCGGGGCAGTTGTCGCACGCATCACCCACACCGTCGGCGTCGCTGTCGGCCTGACCCGCGTTGGGGTCGTCGGGGCAGTTGTCACACACATCACCCACCCCGTCGGCGTCACTGTCCGCCTGACCCGCGTTGGGGTCGTCGGGGCAGTTGTCACACGCATCACCCACCCCGTCGGCGTCGCTGTCCGCCTGACCCGCGTTGGCGGTCAGGGGGCAGTTGTCACTCCCGTCGTTGACACCGTCGTTGTCGTCATCGGGATCACAGGCATCGCCCAGCCCGTCGCCATCGGCGTCTTCCTGGCCGGGGTTGGCGGTGTTGGGGCAGTTGTCGACCACATCGTTGACCCCGTCGTTGTCATCGTCGGGATCACACACGTCGCCCATCCCGTCACCATCGGCGTCGGCCTGACCGGGGTTGTCGTCGAGGGGGCAGTTGTCGCAGGCGTCCCCGAGGGCATCGGTATCACCGTTCTCCTGACCGGGGTTGAACACCCCGGGACAGTTGTCCATGGAGGCGGGGATGAGGTCGTTGTCCTGATCGTCATCGAGCCAGCGGAAGGAGTTGGAGAAGACGAAAATACCCGCCGCTTCCCCACCGTGGGAGCGCTCCGTGTCCACGCAGGTGTCCTCGTCGATGGTGAGGTTGACACCGGTGGTGGTGAGGCCCTGGAACCGCAGCCAGCCGCCGTCGAATTCAATACGGCTCTGGAGTTTGGCCACAAAGCGCGGGATCGCTCCGTAGGTTCCCCCGAAGGAGATGGCGGTGAGGCCATCGTCCCACCCAGTGATGATGTTTCCCGTGATGAGGGTCTCGTAATCTACATTGACACCGTCCAGATCCGTGAAATTCCCGGCGACATTTCCCTCGATAACGATGTAGCCAATGGTCTCTGTGGTCCCCAGGGGGCCCGTGGTGCACTCGGTTCCCTCCAGGGAGAGATCGAACCCCGACCCGGTCACACCGGTCACCACCGTGTTGATAAAGGGAGTGGAGGGTGTCACGGGGATGTTCCCCGTCTCGTTGTTGAGGGTCTGGATCTGGCTCAGGACGATGGGATTGGTAAATCCCGCCGGCAGGGCGATGTGGATGGAGCTTCCCCCCATGTAGTGACGCAAGGCGCTGGTATCAATGGTTCCCGCGTGGATCATCCGCCCGTCGGGGAGGTACCAGGTGCCCGACTCCACCGCCATATAGGAGATGTCCATGGAGACGTGGGGACCATCCCAGCCGGGAGGTTCGTTGAGGGCCATCTCAAAACCCGTCCCCGTCACATTGCGCAGCCGGAAATCCGCGGGATTACCGCCGTTGGTATTGGGGATTGCCACAATCACCGGGTCGGTGTAGACGAACTTCAGGGTGATGGTCTCCCAGACGGGATCCGTGTATGTATCGCGGATCGTCACCTGCTCCCCCTCCATCTGAAAGACAAAACTCTGGGCATCACCCCGGGAGGGTGTGAGGAGCAAAACAAGACCCGTCATGACAAAACATAATCGGAAAAACATGGTACCTTCTCCTTGAATTCCGGCCGCCAACAAAAAAACGCTATCTTTTAAGACTCATAATTCTGAATCGCGGTATTATCAATGAATCGAAGGGAAATTATTGCAAGTCATTGTTTATCGATATTTTTCCAGCAGGCTTTCAACATGGGAAAACCGGGCCAACTGGGCACCGCAATCGCCGCAAAATACTGCCATATGTCACCTCACCTGCCGGAGTCTCCCCAGCGCACAACCCCTCACAATAAGAGCAAGTGCCGGGGTCTCCCCTCCCCTTCTTTTTATTGGGAACAACGCCAAATTGCGCGCAATGAGTGACCGACAACGAAAAAAGTCTTACAGCATATAGTTGATTCTATACGCCTTATTTGCACCTGGAGGGGCATCATCCAGGGGAGTGAAGTTGATCCGGGGGATATCGTCGGCTTCCTGCTTGACCGCCTCGGTCACCAGGATCTCCCATGCCTTGGCCATATCCTCACCGAGCTTGCTGGCGGCGTTCACCTCGGCCCCGAAGACATCGGAGTCCCCGATCTTCAGCACCTTTCCGTACCCGAGCCCGATGCATAAGAGCACCTTCTCCTCATCGTCCTTGTCGGTGTTGTACTCCAGGAGCAGCCGCTGCATGGCGAGACTGGCGGAGATGGCCTTGTGAACATTTCTGAAGATGACCATGTAGGAGTCTCCCTCCACCTTGAGCAGGATCCCGTCGTGGGAGTCAATAATGGGGATCAGCAGGCGGTGGGATTCATAGATGGTCTGGAGGAAGTGGATGATCCCGAACTTCTCCACACCCCGGGAAAAACCGGAGAGATCGGTGAACATGATGCACCAGGTCTCACCGAAGAGATCCCAGATGCGTTCATCGATCTTCGCTTTGTCGGTCCCCGGCTTGACCCGCTCCAGGATGAGTTTCTCCAGACGTTCTTCCGATGCGCTCGATGTAATGGATTTGAGTGTGGACATGGGGCATTACTCCTGCAGATATTGCTGCTTGGACAACCTGTTGTTTTTCATACCGGGACAATATACCCAAAATCATCCCCTGTGTCACCCCGGCTTGTAAAACACTGTGGCCCGGTGACTCACCCTTGGACCCGACGAGAGCTTTTACACGATCGGTGGGCTAATCATCCATCTGCTCCATATACATGCCGATTTTTTTGAATTTTCTGTCCATGAAGTACATGGCCCGCTCCACATATCCGCTGCTCTTGATGGCTTGTCTGAATTGATCTTTCAGGTAGTTATTCACCTCCACCATGGAGTTGAATTTTTTCCTTTTGGCCACATTCACGATCTTTCCAAAGGTGTCAAAGGCCGCCAGTTCGCTGTGGTAGACCACCAGGTTCTGCTTGTAGACCCGCTCCGAAATTGTGTCCATTTTATGTTTGTATCCGGCAAGTTGAATACTGTGATTCACATCCTCCACCAGATCCTCCAGCTCCACCTGAACCATGGCGAAAAATTTCCGTATCTGCTTGGTCATAACGCACCTCCCTTATGAAATTATTCACTCTGGTAGTTGTTATGGCGCTGGGAGAAAAAATTTCAAGGGACCCTGGAATGCATCAGCATGAACAGGCACATAGCACTGATATAATTACAATATACCGCAGGGATCGGCTAAAAGCACAAAGGTCTTGAACTGCAATCCCGTGCTCTGGGGTATTGCATCCGGTTCCCCCAGGGGAGGCGCGGCTGTCAGGTCCATGGGGAGCACCACCTGTGCGCCCTCGTAGGTGCCCGTGGCCACGGGGAGACCGTAAAAATCCTCGGCGTTGCGGATCTCAAAGGGAGTCCCAGCGGGGATGATCGACTCCAGGTCTACGCTCACCGTGGGGCTCTCTTCCCAGTTGTAGACTATGATATGGGCGCGGCCGGGCTCGTAGCGGTTGCGTCTGATAAAGATGCGCGTGGTGTCGGGGATGGCTGAATAGGTATTATCGGGGTAATCCTCGGCGCTCAACCCTTCAAGGGAGCCGATGATGGTGTTCCCCGTGAGTTCTACAGAGTCCCACTCGTCCAGAAAGACGGTCAGCCCCACCAGGTAGTTGTCTTCCAGAATTGCCCCGCCGTTGTGGGGAGCGCTCCACCCCATGCGCACGTCGCGGCCGTCAAGACCCGCGGCCCACCCGAAATTTTCCCGCAGCACGATGGCGTCGACCCCATGGCTTCCGTTGTGCCCCACCAGGCACCCGTCCACCAGTTTCCGGCCCGGAGCCCCGTTGAGGAACCACACGTTGCCGATAAAATCAAACCCCTGGACATAATTGCGATCCGTTTCACTGTATGCGTGGACACCGGAGCCATAGGCCGAGAAGATGAGGTTGTCCACCAGCATCATTTTGGAGTCGCGGTTGGTGAGATAGATGTGGTGGCCATGCCCACGGTCCGTGCCGAGCCAGCCATTGTTGTAAAAAATGCACCCGTGGAGCTCCACAAAGTTCCCCTGCTGCACATCGTTATCGAGCTGGCCGCCGGAGATCCCGGAGCCCACCTCATGAACAACGAGGTTCTGCAGGGAGATGTGATCCCCGCCGGCCCAGATCCCCGTCCCGCGGCTGTTTCGACGATCCGGATCCGAGTTGGTGAGCTCAAGGCCACGAAACACCGCCCACTGGTGATAGATCTGCAGCACGGGGTCTTCGCTGCCGGCGCTGTCCAGGGTTACCCTGTCTCCCGGCCAGGCGGAGACCACAATCGGTGCGTCCTCGACTCCGTCCAGTTTGGCGACCCAGGCCCCCACATAGGTACCCCCGTGCACCCAGATGGTATCCCCCGGGAGCACCGCCGCGGGATGACGAAGGGCCGTGTCCAGATCCCAGGGATTGGAGAGGGAGCCGTCCCCCTCGGGCGTCCCCGCCACGGTCACGTGAAACCCCCCCGTCAGGTCAATATCATCGCAGGTGACCGGGGGCAGCTGGATGTCCACATCGGGGACGGGATACTTTTTCGCACCGCTGCCGTCATCGCAGGCGCTCAAGAGAAACAGCAGAAAGAACAGGGAATATTTGGTTATACCGTAGCGGAACATGTTGATTCTCCTGAAAACACAAATTATGACACGCAGGCCATGAAGGTGTAAATGAAAATAGCGGGCCACGCGATGGCATGGAAGGATTCCTGCTTGCCCGGACCAAAAAGGGAGGGACTTTTTCCTGTGCCGTGGCGCCCAACTGGGTTAGGATATCACACAAACCTAAGCCCGGGAGACACCCCGGAGCGTGAAGGCTCATTCCCCAGGAGGCTCCATGAAAACCGCCCTCTTCCTTACGCTGATTCTTGTCCTCTCCTCATGCGCTTCTCCCAAAGAGCAAGAGGCTCCCAAGACAACCCCAGAACCCAAAGACGGGCAGACCACCACCGTTGAAACCAAAAACACTGACACCGGGGGTCTCCCTGTCGTAAAAACGCCGGGATCGGGGGAATCGCTCATCAGCCTCAAGAATATTGGCGATATCTCCAGGGGGCTCAGCCGCCCCCAGCTCATTAAGGTGATCAGGGCGGCCATGCCCGGTCTGCGCCGGTGCTCCATGCGGCACAAGGCAATCTCCCGTTTTCGGCTCAGGGTGACCGTCTCCGGTGAAGGCAAAGTCACCGCGCTTTCCCTGGGCAAGGTCACCGGCACACCGCTTGAAAAATGTGTCCGCGCCGTTTACAGCCGCATGATCTTCCCCCTCTTCACGGGCCCCGCCGTCACCTTCACCTATGTCTTCAGAAGCCCCAAAAGGTCCGCAAGCGGCAAAGGTGGCAGTGGACTGGGCGGCAAAGGATCCGGTGGCAGTGGACTGGGCGGCGGTGATAGCACGGATGACCGCGATGAGGATACTGAGGCGCCCGATAAACCTTCAGATGTCAACACCGGTCACAAACACGACGATCAGGGCAGCGAGGACCTCTAGGAAACCCACCCGCAATCTCAGACCTGACCGCAACCTGGTCCCGTTGCCCGTCATTATGGGCTCCTCTCTTTCTCTGGCGCACCATCCACCTTAGCCCCGCACAAATGATGAATTTGCCAATGGGTTTGGATTGCATTATAACCACTGGCATTCTTACCTGTTTAGCCCCATCAGGGTGGGCGATTGGGGGGAAATCCATGGGCGCGGTTGAACACACTGACTCGATTCTTTTCAACGGGCTGAGGCTCCCCACGGAGCGCCACCTCGAGTATCTTGAGTTTCTGAGCCGGCAGTGCGCGAATTTGGGCATCGGCTGGGCAGTCAAGGGTTCCCTGGCCCGGGGCACCGCCCGTGAGCACTCCGACATTGACCTGCTCCTCTTTATGCCAAAAGAATTAATTATTATTGATGATCTGGTGGAATTCAGCGAGCCCCTCATGGTGAACTTTACACAGCGCCCCGCGGGAATCGTCATGATCACCTACGCTGGCGGCCTCTGCGTGGAGCTCGACTGCCGGGAGGCCATTTCACAAGATGAATACGATGACGTGGTGATCATCAGCGACAGGAATTTGCAAATAGCGTCCGGGGAGATTGTCAGGAAACACGTTTTGACAAAATATGCGGGAGACAAACCCTGGTCCATGGATCTCCGCCTTCTCTACAAGTCGCTCATCAAGTACCTGTGCCACAGGGAAGAAGCCGCCGAGGGTCTGCTGAGGGAATTTGAAGAGAAAGTGCAGCAGCCCGCTCCCGTGACCGGCTACTCCCAAAAAGCGGAGCACCTCTACGGGCTGTTCCGGCACAATCAAAGCATCGGAGAAAAGCTGGACAATGAGATACGCAGCCTGCTGGAAAAGGCAAAACAGCGTGATTCCCGGTAACATTCATTTCTGCACTGCAGCAGGCAAAAAAACGGGGAGCACCAACGGGAAGGTGATGATGGCGACGAAGAATGGATGGAGGCATGATGATAGAGTCTGGCAATGAAGGTGGCGAGGGGCATCAACTCTGAGACCCCCTTTGATCTTGGCTTGCCCTCTCAAAACCTATACAATCATGGGGAAGCATGGTGATGAACCAGCGCAAAGTCACCCCTGTTCAATGGCGGTATTTCCCCTATGACGACAAAAAAAGATGTTCCCAATGGCTCAAAGGAGACGCTTCTCGGAACTCCCCCTTCCCTCGTGATTTCAAAGGTGGAGACCAATAAAAATGAGCACCTCCCCGGGGAGCTCCCCGCTTCTTCAGCAGATGCAATATCCAGCGCGCAAACAGTTGCGGCGCCCAACGTGCCGAAGATGGCCCCTCCACAACAGCCGGCCTCCACAGATGACCACTCCCACTCCGAGCTTGAGGCCGCCAGCACTTTACTCTTTGAACACATCACCAGGGAGCACCCCGGACGGTACATCTCCCGGCATGAGATTGGAAAGGGCGGGATAGGCAAGGTAGAATGCTCCTATGACAGCCATATCGGCAGAGATGTGGCCATCAAAGAGCTGCTCCCGCGGTTTGTCTCCATATTACCCGGTGGAAACTCCACCCCCAGCCAGACGGAGGTGCGATTTCTCAACGAGGCCCGCATCACGGGCTACCTGGAGCATCCGGGGATTGTCCCCGTGTACGAGATGGGACAAAAGGAAGACGGCAGTATCTATTATGCCATGAAGCTGGTCCAGGGGAGCACCCTCTCCTCCATGATCGCACAAAAATCCCTCAAAAAGCGTCTGGAGCTCCTTCCCAATTTTCTCGAGGTGTGCAACGCCATCGCCTATGCCCACAGCAAAGGGGTTATCCACCGGGACCTGAAACCGGAGAACATCATGCTGGGCCAGTTCGGCGAGACGATTGTCCTTGATTGGGGTTTGGCCAAGAAGCGCGACAGCGCCGATCTTGCCAGAGGGGAGCTGGAGAAGGCGCTGGCCGCCCTCAAGAGCCAGTTGGAAATTGAGACAGCCTCGGGGACACCGCTCGGGACACCCCAGTATATGCCCCCCGAGCAGGCGAGAGGTCTGCTGGATCAGGTGGATGAACGATCCGACGTCTACACGCTGGGGGCGATCCTGTACGAGATCCTCACGGGGCATCCGCCATTCTCAAAGAGCACTCCCCTGGCGACCATCCTGGCGGTTGTCGAGGAAGAGGTGGTCCCTCCCAATGAACACGACAGTCATATCCCCGTGGAGCTTGCCACCATCGCGGTCAAGGCGCTCTCTAAAAACAAAGAGGACCGATACGAGACCGCCCTTTCCCTCGCCCGGGAGATCACGCAATGGCTCCATGGTGGGCTGGTCCGGTCCCACAACTACTCCCTCCCGGAGCTGCTCAAGAAGTGGGTCCGACAGCATAAAAAGTGGATCATTACCGCCCTGGTCCTTATGCTGACCGCTGTGGGAGCACTGGTCACCGGGAGCCTCCTGGAGAGCAAAAAAGAGCAGCAGCGGGTGCGCAGGCACCAGGCGGAGGTTATCTCACAGGTCAAAGAAATCATTGCCGACATACAGAGTCCAGGGAAAAAGAGCGGGCACTGGTTTGACACCTATTTAATGAAACTCATCTCCCTCAAGGAGGAGGTGACCGAGGGGTACCTCCTCTCGCTCATGGACCACGAGAACATGGTGGTACGAAAAATGGTGGTCCGTGCCCTGGGCGGCATGAAAAGCAGGCGGGCGACACAGGCACTCATGGAGCGCCTCGCCAATAAAAAGGAGTCCTCCGAGGCCATGGTCGTGGAGCTTATCAAGTCCCTGGGAATCATCGGAGACCCGGCCTCCAACTCCATTGTCCAGAAAACCCGGTGGGAATACGGTCAGTTCAGCCACCTCTGGCAAAGTACAGAGCTGGCCTACAAAATGATCCCTGTACCGGAACCTGTTGATTTCTCGAAGATGACCGCGAGTGATCTCCATCTCCGCGGGAAGGCGCTCTTCAACAAGGGGTTCATCCAGAAAGCCATTTCGGCCTTTGAGGCGGCCATGGCAAAAGACCCGGGAGATTTCCGGATCCTCAATATGCTCAGCATTGCCCACAAGAATCTTGAGCAGAACACAAAGGCCATCGCCTACGCAACGAAGGCCATCACGCTGGATCATAACAACAGGTCCTACGGACTCAACACCAGAGGACTCCTCTATCGCAAGATTGAGCGGTACGACCTGGCCCTCGCAGACTACAATGAGGTGCTGGGTTTGCGGCCCAATTGGTCCACAGGATTCAACAACAGGGCGCTTGTCTATATCGCCATGGGCAGGGTGGACCTGGCAATCGCCGACTACAAAAAAGCCTTCGCCCTCAACCCAAAATTGAGATCCTACTCCTATAACCTCTCCACCCTCTATTTCTCCATGGGTGATATGGAAAAGGCCTACGCCTATATCAAAAAGTCCCTCGCCCTCAACCCCGATAACCTCAACAGCAATCTGGCGCTCGCGCGGTTCAAGCAGTGGGAGAAGCACTATGATGACGCGGAGGCTGTCCTGACACGGATGTTCGAGATTTACGGCCTCAACGATGAGCTGGCCTTCACCAAAATTACGCTCCATTCCATTAAGGGAGAGGTCCAGGGCATCCGCGACCAGGTGGCCGCCCTGAAAAAGATTCCATCCCCATCTCGATACCCTCTGAAATATCTTGCCCTTGGGCACTATCTGCTGGGACAGTATTCCCAGGGGTTTGCGGCGGCACTCAGGAGCATGGGACTGAAGAAGGGCAACAACAAGACGCGCCTCTACGCGCTGGTCAGGAGCCTCCCGCTGCTCCTCAAACTCAACAGACTCTCCGATTTCAGGAAGCTCGCGGCCCCGCTGGTGTCCCGCCAGGAGCCACAGTGGATCGACACGGTCACGTTGTTTCTCATGGGGGAGCTCACCGGTGATGCATTGAAAAAGTCAAGCATCTCGCTTGAGAGGGAGTTTGAAGGGACGTACTACAGGGGCCTGCGGCATCTCATGGAGGGGGACCCCGCCAGAGCGCTTCCACTGCTGCAGCGAGTCGTTGAAAAACCCCTCCTCGAAAAGGTGGAGTGGATCTATGCCCACACGCTCCTCGCCGACCTGAAGAAAAAATAGTCCCGCCCCGCAGCAACACTGAAATCATACTGCCCCGAAGAGAAACTTATTTGTACTTGGGCTTTTTTGTGCTACGCCAACAGAACGCGGTCCCCGAAGAGTCCGTGACAGGGTTTCCGGTGCGTTGAATTCGCTCTTTGCGGCCTCCACCAGATGCACGGATCCAAAAACCGGGGACCCGGGTTCATTTTGCCCGCGGCACGGGAGAGTGCTCCCCACGCACGCGGCTTGTTTCGGAGTGTGTGACCACCATGAGAACATTACTGCTGCTCTGTCTCTCTCTCTTCC
>JAHJLU010000209.1 GCA_018821745.1 Myxococcota bacterium
CCTGGTCATCTACCGCTCCTCCCTGGAGTCGGAGATCATGGAGCAGCTTGAGGAGCTGGGCCTGAACCACTTCACCAAATGGACCGAAGTCCTCGGGCAGGGTGCCCACTCGGAGCCCCACCTGGACTCCCACATCTGGCCAGGCTCCAACAACGTCCTGGGGATTGTGACGGACAAGACCACCGAGGACATCCTCTACGACATGGTCGCCCGCATCCGCAAAAAAGCCCCCGGCGAGGGAATCAAGGCCCTCACCCTCCCCCTCCTCCGCCACTCCTGATCCGTAAGCGTTGAGGGCTTAAGGACAGCGTGCTGTCCAGCGTCTGGATATTTCCCCAGATGACATCAGTTCCGAGAAACGACTGTAACGATTGGCAATGCAGAGCCCGGGGATTCACCTGCCACAGCGCTGCAAAAAGAGTAGGCAACTTTAGAGAAAATCGTCCAGTTCTGCTTTTTTCCGCGGTCCCTTTTTCGACCCTGTGGGCTTAGGCATGGGAACCATTTTGCATTTGCCTGCAACGCATGCTGCTTGAGTCCTTACGGATAAACAACTCCTGGCCGGACAGCTTTTTCCGTGATGTTTGTAATACCAGGCCTCGATACGCTTTTCGCCACTGCGGTTCAGCGCGCGGGAGGTACACTGGGTGCACCATCCGCCTCTGAGATATTCCCAGGTGTATTTTGCCACACAATCACGGTCACTGCTGCAGGTCAGATCTTCTGGTGTGATTTTGGGCGGATCATTGGGAGAAGCGGCCTTGGAATCAACGGCTGCTGGAGCTCGAGCGGGGTTGGCTGTCTTCACATGCAGCACCAGTGAGTTATCCAGGGTTTTTGCGTTGCCCGCAAAAAACCCGGAGGGCAGTTTCAGTGCAAAAAGTTGACCCGTTGCGTTTTTGAGCCCCTTCGGGCTGAAACCGGAGGCGTATTTGAACAGAACTCCAAAACGTCGCCCTGAGAGTCTCTCAGGGGAGGAGATGATGAATCCCGCGAGGGGGGCAACGCCGTCATCGTGCCCCGCCATATGGGTTTCACTGAATGGGAAACGGGGATCATAGGAGACTAATTTGGCCAGCACGGTAACATGTTTGCCATTCCCTTCCATAGCAGGGGTTCCTCCTTTTTTTGAATCGTTCCGGGATCTGCAGCCCATGGAGAAAATAAGCGATATCACTATCACGAGAGTTCGAGAACAGGTATTTTTGGCGAACATAACAGCCTCCACAGACGTTGAAATTACCACAAACACTGAGTGCTTTGGCTCACATCATTTGTGCCAAACGTATTGAGAGGCTTTTCCTGAAACAGAAGAAGAAGAAGACATTATCGCCTGTCCAGTCCAGCAGGGTGCAGGCAAATCCCTGTTTTTGCCTTCTGAGAGTTAAAAAATCGATAATTCTTCACCAAAATGCCTATGGAGGCCGGAATTAAGGCTTTTTCCATTGTTCCCCCTCGATTGAAGAATGGTGTACCCGCCAAAAAAAATCTACCGGAGCCTTTTTTAGAATTATATACATTGGTACAGGATACTTTTGGCAAGTAGAGCCATTTGCCAGTCCAAACTCATGAAACAAAAAGGCGTTGTCCTCAATCCTCAAAACCCTGCTTCCCCGGGTTGGGATTTGGGGATGCTAGTAGCAGCAATATTCGGCTTCACACATCGCATCTCCAGGGCAATCAGAGTTGGTATCACAATTGAGCAAACAGAACCCACTAAGGACACAATATGCATCGTCATTGGAGAACATGTCTTCACATTCGTATGCATAGTCGCAGGTCGCCATGCACATTGTGGTCTGCAAGCAGCCCACAACGCAACTCAACTATATCTGTGAGCTCTGTGGGGGAAGACCATCAGTTGCATTGTGCCATCGTCCCAAGGGTTTTGAGTTTGAAAATCGTAGAGACCAGTTACGACCAGCGCGGCATGGTGGCCCAGGTGAAGGGTACCGTGAACGACGTTGCAAATGACGCCCCCTACGACATTGAGATGTCCTACGAAGGAGAAATAAAACTCAGAGTGAGGAACACATTATACACTCGGCAAGACTCAGAAAACGCTGTTGGGATCTCCTGCGGGTCCAGGGAAAGAAGCTCAAAAGGAGATCATGAAACTCACCATGTCCTATCCCCTGGCCATGAGTATTACCCGTGAACGCCATTCCCATATGTCCTTGAGGGTGGTTTTCCTGTCCTACGGAGCGCCGGGGGTGAGGACGCGGACGCCCCGTTTTCTGAGCTTGGTGAGCAGCGCCAGGATCTTGTTGTCATTGGGGTGACACATCGGTATTTGTGCCGGCACATGTTTATTGAAGGCGAAGGTCTTCAGCCGCCCGAGGGGCCCCGCGCGGTCAGGTACAGCATTTAGTTCAAATGCATTCATATCAAGGGTGAGATGTTCTACCTTCGCGAAGATCTTGTACCAGCGTCGGTCATCGGGTTTGTACCATATCCTCAGGCTTCTCAGGGTTCCCATACGGCTGATGCGTAGTAAGCTGGTGTTGGAAACGGGGAATGCGTTGAATCCCAGGTGCTTGAGGGGGAGGGTCGCGAGGTGGGCGATTGTATCTTCTCCAATCCCCCGGCCAAGGATCGTGAGGGAGGAGAGGGAAGGGGGCAGGACCCTTATGCCTGAGAGGCCGATGGCGTCGCCCTCGAGGTGGAGCACACGAAGGGTGCGCATTGAGGAGAGGGCGGTAAGCCCGGCGTTGGTAAGGGCGGAATTGGTCTTTTGGGGTGACCTCGATTCCTCGTGTCTGTCCGGTGGACCGTTCCATGCTGGAGATTCGATGACCAGTTCGGTGAGTTTCGAGCGTGCGGCGATGACTTTGAGCATGGGATCCGTGGCCCTGGTGTTCCGAAGGTGGAGAACCCTCAGCGACGGCAGCGCGTTGAGCCAGTGCAGATCTTTTGCGGATTTCACACCGTCCAGTATCGTGATGCGGCGCAGCGAAGGCAGGGGTGGCGCTCCCGGGGCGGCGTTGATTTTCCCGGCGGTGAGGGTGTTCAGTTTGCCCATAGGCGCCAGGTGCTGCAGCGAAACCGTACCCCCAAGCCGCAGTGCCTCGAGCCGGGCAGCTCGTTTCAAGGAGGCGCTGCTCGCCAGCTTCCCCTTCCGGGCCTTGAGGGAGACAAGATGGGTGTTTTTCAGGAGTGCTTTTAGTGCCTCCCTGGTGAGGACGGGGCCGTCGAAGTGGGTAATGCCGCTGGAGAGTTGGGTGTAAACCACCTGCGGAAGAGAAGATGCCTCAAATATAGGCCAGTATTGCCTGTGTCCGGATCCCCACTCTATCCATTGCCCCTCACCGAATTTCCCTTCCGTGAAGCTCGCTTGGCCACGCCTCACGCCGGAGGGCAGCTCCTCCGGAATGCATGAGACATCCCTATCACTGTCTGCAGTCGACGGATGATCCAGTGCACCATTGAGCCGCTTCAGCGCGGTCGAGCCGATACTCAGCCATGGTGGCCAGGATGCGTACACGAGGTAGAAAACGCCGGTTTCCCGCCTCATGGGAGCGAACAGCCTGAGGTGCAGGTCTCGCGTGGATGAGAGCAGGGAGGGTCTCCCCGGTGCGCCGTGCAGCGCTGTGCAGTCGATGTCGAGCCGTCGGAAGGACCGAGGCCATTTTTTCGGGGGTTCAAGTTGAACATTCTCGCCGTGGGCCGTGAGGGTCAGTTGTTCAACGACGGGGAAGCGGTGAAACAGGTCGGAGAGGGAGAGCTTCCCAACTTTATCCAGGTTGAGCGACACGCGCAGGGCCCGGAAATCCGCGATGTGCCGGAGCGTTTCAGGGAGAATCCTGCCCCAGATATGGAGTGACGGGACGTTCCGGATGGTGGAGAAGAAAGACGCCAGATGTTTATTGAAGCGCTCCGTCTCTCTGTGCTGTTTCGCTTTGCAGGCTTTAAAGGACCGCGACTCCTCGTCACATGTAGCGCCACCGAACTCTCGGAATATCTGACTCCCGATGATGAGTTGCTGCAGTCCACTGGCTTTTTTGAAGAAGTTCAGGGTGGCGTCCCTGCGAAGGCCGAGGTCGGGGACGGTCAAGGTCCTGAGGTGCCCCGGCCTGGGGATGGCCCTCAGCGCATCCTCGATATCCCCTTTCAGACGGAGATCCTCGAGGTGGGTCAGTTGAGAGAGAAATTTCATGGCGCCCGGAGCTGGTTCGATATTCAGCGTGGCCTGTCCGGTCCACGCATCCACGTCGGTGAGTCGAAGGGAGCGCAGCCTGGTGAGGGCACCGAGGCGGGCCATGTCCCCGGGGGTGAACCGGGGAGTCATGAATGCACAGGGCTCGGAGAAGGCGTCGATGACCAGGGCTTCGAGGTGCGTCAGCCTCGACACCGCCGGGAGGATAGTTGAGTCTGTCACATTAAATAGCTCCAGCCGTTTCAGTGCGGCGAAAGAGGACAGCGGCTCGATGTTCTCCCGGATGGCCGCTCTCCCTTCCAGGCGGACACCTTCGAGCAGCGGAAAGCGCTTCAGAAAACCGATGATGTCCGGATGTGGTGCGGGTCCATCGTTTGGGGCACGCGCTTCATCGAAGACCTGCTGGTCGAAGGAGAGCCGCCGCAGGTTCTTCAGGGACTTGAGTGTGGCCAGGCCCGATGGCGTCAGGATGAGACGGGAGGAGAAGCGAACCCG
>JAHJLU010000210.1 GCA_018821745.1 Myxococcota bacterium
GCATGTACGAACAGGTGGTCAAGGACACCCACATCACGGAATACGAATACATTTTCGCCAAAGCTGCCCTCGCGGCACTCTCCAGGAAGGGTCCCTAGGGCGTGGAGATTGTCAAAGAACAGGGTCCCTTTCCCCGTTTCCCCTTCACCCGGGTTGAAGGGTTGCTCGGCGTAACACTGGGCCTTCTGATGGCCCTCTCCCTGGTCCAGGGCGTCCATGAGCATTTTCTCCACGGTCATCAGGGGTTCAACGGTGCGCTGCGGTCCACCATCGCGCGAAACTATGTGAAGTACGGTTTTTTTGAGACGGGCTTTTTGCCCATGAAAAATCAGGGGGTCAAGCGCCCCGGCGAAAAGTGGATTGTACACTGGCACCATCCGCCCCTGATCAACATGATGGTGGCGGTCTCCTTTCACCTTTTTGGAGAGTCGGAGGCCTCCGCCCGGCTCCCTTCCATTGTGCTCTCCCTCTTCTCACTGCTGCTCCTTTATGGACTGGTGAGGCGGCGGTACGGGCCCGGGGCAGCGCTCCTCGCCGGCCTGTGCTTCACTATGGCGCCTATGATGATAGAGTATGGCAGCATGGCCAACTACGAGCCCCCCATTATCGCCTTCGCCCTGCTGGCATTGTGGTTTCTGGATCGGCTCCGGTACGAGAACGGCAGAGCAGGTTCCATGGTGGGGCTGGTGGCTGCGCTGCTGCTGGCTGGGTTCACGGACTGGCCCGGCTTCATCCTCGCGGCCTTCATCGGGCTCGATGCTGTTATCCGACCACCCCGAAAACCCCTGGCTTTTGTGCTCATCGGTGTTTTCACAGCCCTCTTGCTGGTGGGTCTCTGGTATTGGCTCAACGCCTGGTCCGAACACGACGGTCTGGCGGGCCTGGCCCGGTATCGTGCGGGGCTGGGGTCCATTAAAGTGACCTACGCCGCCCTCTTCGGTCGGACCATGGATCGCATTGTTGTTTACTATGGTCTCCTCATCGCGGTGCCGGCCCTCCTCTTTGTGCTGTGGGATCTGGTCAGGAATTTCCGCATGGACCCGGTTGTTTTTGTGTTTTTCTTCAGTACGGTGCTCTATTTTCTGGCCTTCAGGGCAGGTGCCTTTATCCACTCCTTCTTTCTCCATTACCTCACCGTTGCCCTGGCCGTAGCCGCCGGGGTCGGATTGTGGAAGGGAGGCGAGTTTCTATGGGGTCTTGCAAAAAGACTCCCGCCAATCCCCACGGGGAGCCCGATGCTGAAGCTGGCGCCCCTGAAGCGTCCGCTGCTTGTTGTGGCGCTGACGCTTGTCATTCTTCCCCTGGTGAGTTATCAGTGGGGACTGGTGGTCAAAGCGAAGAACCTCAGTTACGGAATCCGCGGGAGAGTTAAGCGTGGGGCACCCCTTCCCCGCAGGGGACGCCTGGATGTGGTGCTCCTGGCCAGAACCATTCGCTCCATTACCCGCAATAATGAACTGGTAATGGTACACCCGCGGTCCTTTTCCTCTCCCCAGTTTCGGTATTACGTGAATCGCAGGACGCTCAGGAGCGCAAACCCCGCCTATTTCAAACAGGCAGCCGTTTATCTGGTCCCGGAGCGGCTCCTCAATGAAGCTCGCGTCGCCGAATTTGTCCGCTCCCACCAGGTGATACAGACCATGGGATACCTGCTGATCAACTTCAGAAACATGGGCCCCAACTTCACACGGCTTGATT
This sequence comes from Myxococcota bacterium, assembly GCA_018821745.1. Taxonomy (GTDB): domain Bacteria; phylum Myxococcota_A; class Polyangia; order HGW-17; family HGW-17; genus SZUA-580. Next base: position 1,699 of record JAHJLU010000210.1, read on the forward strand.
TTGTGACCTACCCGGGCACCTGGACCTGGACCCTGCTGCACTCTTCTTTTTATCCCCCCCATCGGCTGGTGGCCAACACAAAAGCCTCCCGGGAGTTCCTGGAGCGCCGAAAAATCAAGGCTCCCCCTAAACCCCCAAGGGGAAGGAAATAATCGGGAATTCCCCTTTTTATATTGAAAAATAGAAAATATCTGCTAACTAAACACCAATTCTTTATCGGGAAAGGCTGTCAGTTCTTATGGGAGCGGTCAGTCTTCACATGTTTGACGGAAAACGTCATCAGTAACAGGAAGGCTTATCCATGAAACGATTCGCATTTGTCATTCTCTTAGTGACCCTCGGGTGCTCCGACGACAAGAGCTCCTCCAACAACGCCAACAACACCAATATTAACGACTGCGGCGGGACGACTGTCCTCAATAACGCCGTGGGAACCCCCTGCGGTGAATGTGGTGCCTATATCTGCGATGGCTTCGAAGCCGTGCGCTGCAACGACTCGGGCCTCAATGACTGTGGTGGCTGCGGCAGGCTCGACGCTCCTCCAGGGGCGGCCTGTGGTGACTGCATGGAGTATGTGTGCAGCGGTGAAAACGCGGTAACCTGCGAAGCCAAGGCCGACAACGGCTGCGGCGGCTGCTTCGATCTCCCCGAGACCCTTGGCGAGGCATGTGGCTCTTGTGGTTCCTGGATCTGCAGCGGTCCCGAGACGGTGGTCTGCAACGAGCAGGCCCTCAACGTGTGCGGCGGCTGCGGCGATCTCCCCAACACCCTGGGCGAGGCCTGTGGCACCTGCGGCGTCTGGGAATGCACCGGCACCGACGGCACAATGACCTGTAATGAAGATTCACAGAACGAGTGTGGCGGTTGTAATGTCCTCCCGGGTACTGTGGGCAATGGCTGCGGCTGCAACGGAACCGGTACATGGGCCTGTGACGGCACCACCGCGCTTGTATGCAGTGACGCCAGCTCCAACGCCTGCGGTGGCTGTGGCGCACTCCCCCATGCGCTGGGCGACGCCTGTGGAACCTGTGGTGAGTACGTGTGTGATCCCTCCGACAACACCAACGTAATATGTGAAGATTCCGGCGCCAATGCGTGCGGCGGCTGCAGCACCCTCTACGGGACCCTTGGCGCCGACTGCGGCAGCTGCGGGACCATGGAATGTGCCGCCAACGACGAGTCCCTCGTCTGCAACGATCCCGGCACCAACTACTGTGGTGGCTGCGGGACCCTCACGGGTAGCATCTACGACGACTGCGGTGACTGCGGCTATCTGGTGTGCGCCGGTGACGGTGAATCCTTTGTCTGCGACGACCCCGGCTTCAACACCTGCGGTGGCTGCTACAGCCTCCCCGGTGATGTGGGCGACGCCTGCGCCTGCGGTGACGGGACCCTCGCCTGTGATGGCACCAACGACATGGAGTGTCAGGGAGTCATTGCCGATGATTATTTTAATGAAAATGAACTCGGTGACTTCGACGACGGTGACAACGGTCCCTTCACCGTCACCGATACCCTCACTCCCCTTTACGACGAAGAAGACTGGTTCGTTGCCTACGTCCAGGACAAAACCCTGAGCGCCTTCTATCCCTATGGTGAGCTCACCAACATCCCTGCAGGTCAAGACTATGATCTCTGTGTGTATTACATGGCCCTCGACTCCGCCGGTGAAGAAGTCGCCTGCGACAGCACCACCTACGAAGACACCTACTCCGGTCTCCCCGGGTGTTGTGGCATTAACTCCGGCACCACCGACGAGTACGTTGAAGTCAATCCCAACTCCCTGGGCGGCAGTGATGACAGCGGCTGGATTTTCTTCCGCGTCATGTACTACTCCGGATCAGGCTCCTGCTCTGACTACACCCTCACCTACGGCTTCTAGAACAGCACCCGCTTAGGGTTGTGTCTCACCGGTGGAGACTCAAACCGCCACTTCTCCTTCCCATACATCAGTACTTTCCAGCGATGGAACCCTGAAACTATAATGGTTTTGTGCGCATACGTTTATGTTCGTGCATCATTATGCGCTGTCTATTCATCACAGAATTGTCAGAGGGGAGCGTTTGCGGGTCAGAACCGGGGTGGTGCCACCCTGGAAATTGTCGCGTACCCGGAGAGGGGACTCAGAAACTGTAGCCCATGTGGAGGCCGATGTAGGGGAGGACGCGGTACATGTCGCCCTCTTCCCGTGTGTAGACCACGGTGCCTCCGGCGGAGGTGTGAGAACAGTTGGAGACGCACTCCACGGAGCCGGGGTTGAGCAGGGTGGTGAGGCCCAGAAAGAGCCTCAGTTGGAACCCGTACAAGGTGCGCCACCCCAGACCCGCCTCGGCGTTGATAAAGAAACCGTGCTCCACCGCGAAGCGCTCATTGTCATCGTAGTGGTCGGGGAGCACCTCTGCCGCAACGCCATAGGAAGCACCCACACCAAGGTACGTATAGAAGTCTTCCCCGAGAATAAACCGATAGCGATACATCCCGGAGTACTGGAAACCCCCCAGCCCTCTTCCTATACCGAAGGCCACGCCCATGTTTTTTTGGAGGTCATAGCCGACCTCCAGTCCTCCAAACCCCATGGGCGTTCCCAACCCCGCGGCGAACATGACGCTGAATTTGTTTTCCCACTGGCTTGTGGTGCGGGCAATCTCCATGGGGGGAGGGGGGGCCTTTGCGCCAGCGGCCGGGATGGACTCGGGGACGGTCTTCTGCGGAGTAACTGCAGGGGAGGGGCGGCTTCCAAAGGACCAGCCCATGAAGATGTTGAGGACAAACCCGGCCAATTCACCGCGACTGAAATCGTCTTTGGGGGTAACGGTCCACAGGTAACCCCAGCTGGCTTCCATCTCAAATCCGTTGTTGAAGCGGAACCCCAGGAATGCACCCGCCTTGGCAAAGAGGGTCCTTGTGTAGACAGACTCCTCGGTGATGGGCCTGGTGGTAACGCTGCCGTAGTAAGGGCCTGCGCTGAGACCTGCATAGATTGCCTTTCGGTGCAGCATGAACCGTGGTGCGAAGCTGTAGTTGGCCTCTTCGCCGGCGGCGTCCATATCAATGGATAGACCAAGGTAGCGGTTATAGAACCATCGCGCCGAAATCCCGGCTCCGGGAGCGTTCCGGCGGGAATTGACAAAGACTCCCCCCACGGATCAGGGCGCGTTCCAGCGCCCCTCGGGGTCATAGGCACCGGCACGGTCTGGTACAATCAACAGGAAGAACAGCAGGGGCAGCAGAAATTTGCCGTGATGCATGGGGGCTACTTCTCCTCGGGTGTAAGGGAGAAGTCCACGTCGGGACTCTCTGTGTAGGCCTCGACAGGTTGGCAGACCGGTGCATAGACGCCGTTCTCTGCGCCATCGATATCTTCGACGCAGATTTCATAGTCGTCGTAATGGATATTCTGATCAACCGGAATATCGTATCGACCGGATTCATCGGTGACAGCGCATTGGGAATAGGTCTGCTGGACGGCGCACACCTGGATCCCGGGGATACCTTCACCGGTCACGGAGTCAACGACTCTCCCCCAGGGGGAGTATTGGGGATCCATGACGCCGTAACAGGCGGAGAGGGTGATGGAAAAACCTGTGGTCAGAATCCCTGCAGCGATTTTTTTGACGGTCCTGAATACCATTTTAAAACTCCTTGGCCGACGGTTGCCGTATCTCTCTGTTCAGTACAATCGTTGTCATTATATAGCATGTTGATGGAAAATATGCAGCATTTCAACGCGTGATCCCTAAAATTAATGAAAGAAGATGCCAGCCCCGGTGAATGCCCCTGGACCTTTGTCCTGAGCCTTGCCTGTGGTAGTGTGGGGCCCTCAAGGAGTCCCCCATGAAATTATTTTTTCTCGCGCTCACTCTTGTGGTCTCTCCCGGGTGCATAAAGGAAGACAAATCAAAACAGCTCATTATTTTTCACGCGGGCAGCCTCTCCATGCCCCTGAAAAAGATTGCCCGCGAGTTCGAGAAGGAGAACAAGGGGGTGACCGTTCTTCTGGAGGCTGCCGGATCCCGGGTCTGTGCCCGGAAGATCAGTGAACTCCACCGCAGGGCCGATATAATGGCGAGCGCCGATTACACGGTCATCGACACCCTCCTTGTCCCCGACCATGCTGCCTTTACTATTCCCTTTGCCGGCAACGAGATGGTTATCGCCTACGGAAAAAAATCCCGCAGGCGTGATCAGATCAACGCCTCAAACTGGTCTCAGATACTCCTCGACAGCGAAGTGGCCTTTGGACGATCCGATCCCGACAGTGACCCCTGCGGATACCGCACCGTCATGGTGATGAAGCTCTCGGAGCTTCACTACAAAAAGCCGGGGCTCGCCAAATCCCTGCTCCAGAAAGACAGAAAAAACATCCGACCCAAGGAGACCGATCTGCTGGCGCTCCTGGAGGCGGGACAGATTGACTACTTTTTTATCTACAA
>JAHJLU010000211.1 GCA_018821745.1 Myxococcota bacterium
ATCACCGATCTGGGCGGTCCTTCCTTCCTGCGTGCGGTCATCGCCTCGGAGAGTTCCGGCTTCGAAGCCCTGGTTGATAGCGCTGACTGGCCCATGGAGGAGCTCTTCTTCGACTGGCTGGTGACCCTGGTTGTGGACAACAGGGGGCTCACCACCGACTCCCGCTACAGCTACAACGCGATAACCGATGATCCCGTCACGGGCAATGAAATCGGCGTAATCACCAACGGTGTCCGCACCGACACCTACGGCACCGCCTACACCTTCACCGGTCCTGCACGCTCACCCCTCGTCGCAAACCCCGCCCAGGACACGGTGACCGCCACCTCTGCACGGTTCCACGCCCTCTTCGGGTACGCGGGCGAGCTGCCCGTCACCCTCACCCACACGGGAGAAAACATGGGACTCGGTGTTATCCGGATCCCATCGGAATAACCGGTTCAACTTCGGGGACAGCCATTCGGACAGCGACACGCATTTGCCAAAGCGGCGAAGGGACCAGTCCACGGGAAATCCCCGGAGCAACAAAAATCGCGTTGCGGTAACCCCCTAATCATGCCACAATACTCACGAATGGAGCGTTGAATTTCCTTCCCTTCATCTCAAACATGAGGTCACGCTGAAGCACACATTGGTGATGCTGGAGGTAAACCTTGCGATACATATCCATACTGATACTCACATTCGCATTCACTGCGTGTCACGTGGTTCTGGATATTGCCGACCACACCAACAACAGCAACGATGGTTGCGGTAACGGGATCCGTGAAATCGGAGAAGCCTGTGACATAGACGATCTCAACAATCAAACCTGCCAGACCATGGGGTATCAGTTTGGGGCGCTCTCCTGCAATGCCCAGTGCGAGTTTGACACCTCGGACTGCGACGTACTGCTCAATATATGTGGAAACGCCATCGTAGAAGCGGGGGAACAGTGCGACAGCAATAATCTGGGAGGTGCGACCTGTGACTCTCTCGGGTATGGCTCCGGGGACCTCAGTTGTCTGGATTGCTATTTCAATGTCTCTGGCTGTTCTGAAGCCCCGACATGCGGAGACGAAATTATTGACGCTCCTGCAGAGGAGTGTGAGGGGACCGATCTGAACGGCAGTGACTGTGGAACCCTGGGGTATGCAGGTGGAACCCTGGCCTGTGACGAACTGTGCCACTTCGATCGTTCGGGCTGCTCCGGGGGAACCTGTGGTAACGGGACAGTTGACACGGGAGAGGAGTGTGACGGCAGTAATCTGAACCAGAGCTCCTGTGAGTTGCTTGGCTTCAGTGATGGAGGAACCCTCTCATGTAGTGATTCCTGTACCTTCGTCACCTCCGAGTGCGCTGGGGGCGGGACCTGCGGGGACGGCACCCTTGACACAACTGAGGAGTGTGATGGCACCGATTTCAATGGAGAGACCTGTGTTACACAGGGATTCCCGGGTGGTTCCCTGTCATGCAGCGATCAGTGCACCATCGACACCTCAACCTGCGATCCCCTGGCCCAGTGTGGTAACAGTATCGTCGAAACCGGCGAAGAGTGCGACGGATCAAATCTGGGCGGAGGAACATGCGGCTCCCTGGGATACTGGTTTGGTGCCCTGGACTGCTCCTCATGCTCTTACGACGAGACCCATTGTCGGGATGCGGTGGTCTCGGGCACCGCTGCCCATGATCTCACCTATTCCAGCGTTATCACCCCTGCGGGAGAGATAATTCAGGCCGGATATGTATCAGGAACCTCCTTTTACGGCCACACCGCTCTGGGAGGCGAAGATTGTGTTCTCATCAAATATAACCTGGACGGCACGGTCGGATGGACCGCCCAGTGGGGCTCATCAGAAAACGATCGGGTGCTGGGGCTCGCTCAGGATCAGAACGGAAACCTCTACGCGGTGGGGCAGACCTTTGGCGTCATGGATGGCCAAGCCCACGCCGGTTCCGTCTCGCGTCTTGCAGAAGCTCACCGTTCGGTTGTGTGCCGCGATCATCGGCCCAAAGGAATACTGGACCTCGCTCTCAATGGGTGGGCTGTGCGCCTGGAGCCACAGCACGCA
>JAHJLU010000212.1 GCA_018821745.1 Myxococcota bacterium
CGATGGCGGCAGCGAGACCTGCGATGATGCCAACAACAGCAACAACGACTCCTGCCCCGACGGGGAGGGCGGGACCTGTCAGATCGCGACCTGTGGCGACGGGTTCGTGTGGAACACCGACGGGGGCACCGAGCTGTGCGACGATCACAACACCCAGACCGGTGACGGCTGTTCCTCGACCTGCACGCTGGAGAACTGCGGGAACGGGACCGTCGACGTGGGGGAGACCTGCGACGACGGGAACCAGAGCAACAATGACTCCTGTCCCGATGGTGAGGGAGGCAGCTGCCAGCCAGCCCGCTGCGGCGACGGGTTTGTGTGGAACACCGACGGGGGCAGCGAGACCTGCGACGACGGCAACCAGAACAACAGCGACTCCTGTCCCGACGGGGCAGGGGGGACCTGCGAGCCCGCCTTTTGCGGGGACGGTTTCGTCTGGGTCCTCGACGGGGGCACCGAGACCTGCGACGACGGCAACCAGAGCAACGAAGACAGCTGTCCCGACGGCGACGGGGGGGACTGCCAGACCACCGAGGTGTTTGGGCACACCATCACCATCGACGGGGTCAATGACTTCACTACGGAAGAGACCTTCGCCACCACCTCCACTGGGTTTGGTGCCTACGTGACCTGGGACGACACCAACGTCTATCTCGCCATCTCCGGCAGCGACATCGCCTCGGGCAACGGCGAGCGGATTGTCTCCTTCTATCTGGGCACCGGCGGCACGCCAGGCACTACGGCGGGGTATCTCCACAACACCCAGCAGTCGACGCTTCCCTTTGAGGCCACCCACTATCTCCTGTGGAGCGCCGACAACGCCTTCATGGAGCTCTACAACACCGACGGCCTTGTCTGGGTGGTTATACCCTCCCACGGGGTCATGGCCTATCAATTGGACACCTTCGTGGAGTTTGCCGTTCCCCTGTCATCCCTGGGCGCCTCTGCTCCGTTCACCCTCGAACTAACAGGCTCCATGCAGAGCACCACCTCCGGGTCTGAGTGGACCTTCGCAGGCTACCCCCAGTCCTCTTTCACCGATCAGTACAACCCTGTGTTCTCCGGCTATTACCAGTTCCAGATTGGCGGCCCCCTGGCCCCCGGCGACTACACCCCGCTCCCCTGAACGTATAAAATCCCCAAACAAGTGGTTTATAATGATGGTGGGATGAAAATCACCGATCAGGGCACGAGGACCCGCTGCGGTGATGCCACACTGGTGGTGGTCCCGATCCCCAGCTGTCCGCTGCCGTTCTCCCCAAAACAATAGAGGCTCCCCGTTATGGTTATGGTACAGGTACTGTACTGCCCACCATCGCCCGATTCCCAGTCAGAGGCAGTCCCCGCCCGAACGGGAGTCAGTGAGTTCCCGTAGAGGCTTCCGTTCCCCAGGTTGCCATTGTAATTTGCGCCCCAGCACCATAGCTCCCCGGGAGAGAGAATCCCGCAGCTGTACTCTTCGCCGGTGAAGACCTTGAGCCATGTGGACGCAGTCCCCACCTGGACCGGATAGTCCCTGTCCGTAGTGCTCCCCTGCCCCAGCTGTCCCCGGATCCCTTCACCCCAGCACCAGAGGGTCCCGTCTCCACGGAGCCCGCAGGAGTGGTCTACACTTGGCGCAACCTGGGCCCAGTCAAGGGCCCCCTGTATCTGCACGGGATCCTGCTGTTCAGCGCTGCTGTAGCCAATACCCATCTGACCGTCGTCGTTTCTGCCCCAGCAGTAGAGGATATCCGTGTCTGTGCGGGCACAGGTGTGATAGGCCCCCGCGTGTACCGTGGCCCAGTTGTTGCCGGAACCAACCTGCTCCGGGTCTTCGTACTCCAGGATCATATCGCTCTGGCCAACCTGACTGTAACTGTTCTGACCCCAGCACCAGAGGGTCCCGTCTATCTGCACCGCACAGGTGTGATAAAAGCCCGCTGAGAGCGAGCGATAGTAATTCACCGCGAGCACGGGAGAGGGTGTGTGCTGATCCTGATTGCTCCCCACCCCCAGCTGTCCGGAGCTGTTTTCTCCCCAGCAGTAGGCGATACCGCTCGTCTTCATGGCACATGCGTGCATGGCGCCAGCGGTGACCGAGACCCAGTCCGTGCCCGTCCCGACCTGTTGCGGCGTGCTCTGGTTCCCCGTAACCCCGAGACCCAGTTGATAATTGTAGTTGCTCCCCCAGCACCAGAGCGTCCCGCTTTCACGAATTCCGCAGGCGAACTGGTTCCCCACACTCACCTGAACCCACCGCTCCCTGCACTGGGAGTGATCCGCCTGACAGTCGGGCTGACAGATGAGGGAGTCCACCTGGAACCCCAATGACTCACAGGTTACTCCGTCGAAGTTGGTCCCGTCACAGGTCTCATAGAGCGCGTCAATGGTTCCGTCCCCGCACATGCCCGTTGCCTCACAATCAGAGAGATCGAGCTGGCAGGTGTCCGTGCACTGGACTGTTCCCCCGTGATACCCGAGGTTTTCGCAGGTTACCCCGTTGAAGTTGGTCCCGTCACACTCTTCGTAAGCGTTCTGGATGGTCCCGTCACCACAGCTGCCGTAGAGCGCACACTCGGCAAAGTTGAGTTGACACCCCTGGGTGCACTCCAGATCACCACCGTGGTAACCCTCGGACTCACAGCTTTTGCCGTCAAGATTCGCCCCGTCACACTCCTCGTATTCGGGGGTGATCTCCCCGTCACCGCAGATGCCCGCTGCTTCACAGGATGAGTAGTCCAGGATACAGTTCTCCGTACACGAGAGAAGCCCGCCAAAATACCCCGCGGAAATGCAGGTGAGGCTGTTGAGGTCTTCTCCGTCGCACTGCTCGCCAAACTCACGAATTCCATTCCCGCAGGTCTCGCTCACGAGACAGGCAGCCGTGTCAAAATCACAGGTGTCAGAGCAACCGAGGTCACCGCCCATGTACCCGAGCCCAGAACAGGTCTCCCCGTTGAGCTCGGTCCCGTCACAGCTCTCTTGTGGATCCAGAACCCCATTGCCGCAATCGGGGCTCACTATGCAGCCTGAACGAATGAGGGTGCATTCATCGCTGCAGGCGAGCGCCCCGCTGTCATAACCCTCGGAGAGACAGTCTTTTTCACCGAAGTCGAGCCCGTCGCAGTTTTCGCCCTCCTCCATAATCCCATTTCCACAGTACCCGGTCTGATTGTTCACCTCCACGTTATCACTGATGGAGAGCACTCCATGGCATGAGAGGGTAGACAGCACAAGGGGGAACACTATGAAGAGATACTTTTGCATGGGATACCTGTCAGCCTTGAGTAAAAAAGATCTCATACAGTATAATCGCCCTCCATTGAATGACAACCCCTAAGGCTGTTGCCTCCCCTGACCGGACGAAATCCCAAAACAGGGGATTTATCTGGTCACGGTCTTGAGGGCTTCCCGGGTAGCCTTGAGCATGGGGGCCACGGAGAGTTTGTGCCCCACTGCACCCTGCATCCAGATGTCGGGGGTGAGGCGGCCCTGCCGTAGAATCCGCTCCATCTCGGTGCCCAGTTTTTTGCCGCGCATGTGCTCCTCGATCTGGAACTCGGCCAGGTGGCCGATGGGATAGGCGGGGAGGTAGAGCGGGTAGTCGATCATGTGGGAGTAGATGGCCAGAATCGGCTCATCTTTGCTGCCGAACACGGGGGCGAAATATTTGTTCCATACGGACTTGGCGATGGAAATCACCGCCTCCCTGAGCTGGGCTTTGGTGGCGGCCGGGTGGGC
>JAHJLU010000213.1 GCA_018821745.1 Myxococcota bacterium
CAACTCAAGATAGGTGAGGCGACCTTTTAGCAGCGGGTAGAAATCAAGGTGCTTCAGTTTTGCCAGGCTCAGAATCCCCTCTGAATGGTGTTTCAGCCAGGACTCGAGGGTGGAGAGGAGATCCACGAGTTCAAATGAAGGCAGCTCCATGTTTTCCACGAGGCCAGGGTGCTCTCTGAAAAGGTGCCGGTGAAATCCAACCCGGGCCATCAGTGTCAGGCATTTGTCGTCGAGGGGCAGGGCCGAAGGACCGACGCTGCGGATTCCATCCATGAGGCACTGGGCCACCAGATCCCGCGGGGCGTTCTGGTAGGGTGCCCTCCCGAGAGTGAGGGACATGAACTTGCGAGCAAGACTGGTCTCTACCCGTCGCTCCCTGGGATCCCATTTTATCTCTCGCACCAATTCGGTCTGGTCGCCGAAATGCTCCTCAATCAGGTCCGGTTCAAGCGCGGCCGAGAGGTATACGCGAGCCTCGGCCGAGGCCCCGTCCATGGCGGGAAATACCAGACAGGGAGTGCGTGCCTGGTTGTCCGATGGGTGGAGTTTGGCTCCCTTTCCGCCGCTGAGAAGGTAGCGATGGGTCTCTCCCTCACGGAGCAGGCCGATCCGGTCGGGGTAGGCAAAAGCGAGCAGGAGACCTGTCATGTGGGATTTGCTGATCCCCGCGGGTGGCCCAAAGGAGTGGAAGTGCCGCAACAGCCGCTGCGTTTCCAGCATCACCGGCGGAGTATTTTGGGTGCCCCCATTTTGTCTCTCCCATGCTGCTGCCAGGGGTATTATCCGCTCTGCAAGATCCGTTGATCGGGAGGCGGAATTACTGTTGTGTCGCTCCTGGAGGAGGGCGGCGATGAGCGCCGCTTCTCCCGTGAGGCCCATGGCATTGGCCTTCAGGAGCATGTGGGCGAGTCGGGGATGAACCCCGATTCGGACAATGTCATGGCCATGGCGTGTTATGGCGCCAGTTGTGTCAATGGCACCCAGTTGGCTGAGGAGCGCCTGGGCTGCCTCGACCGCGGGTCCGGGAGGAGCATCAATCCACCGACAGGCGGAGGGGTCGGTTACACCCAATAGCGCAAGCTCCAGGACCAGCTGTGTGAGATCAGAGCGCAACATTTCCGGGGGTCGCCGGGGGATGAGATTTTTCGAATCATTCCAGAGGCGGTGGCATGTGCCCGGCGCTGTCCGGCCAGCGCGTCCCCGTCTTTGTTCCGCCGATTCAGAAGAAATATAGCCCGTAAGCAGCTGGTCCATGCCCGTACCTGCGTTGAAATACGGCACTCGCTCCAGACCGGAGTCGATAACTATAGTGATTCCATCTATGGTGAGGCTTGTCTCCGCAATATTGGTGGCGAGGACAATTTTACGCATCCCCGGCGGGGAAGGAGTAATGGCCTTGTCCTGTTCCTTCGTGTCCATTGCGCCGTACAGGGCGGCCACATAGATGGACTTGCCCTGGACACTGCTGTACAAGGTTTCCAGCAGTGCTGCCAGACGCCGTATCTCGCCTGCACCGGGGAGGAAGACGAGCAAATCACCGCCGGGTTCGATGAGGGTGGCTTGAATGACGCCAAGGAGGGCCTGCGTCAATCTTCCTGAGTCAACGAGGCTGCCCGTGAAGGGATGGTATTGTACCCGGACGGGAAAGGACCGCCCCCGGCTCACCACCAGGGCCGGGTCCGTGAGCAGTGCCATAAGGGGGTCCACCGACAGCGTGGCGGACATGACCAGGATTCTCAAATCCGGCCTGAAGGCTTCCTGGGATTCGAGTGCAAGGGCCAGCGCAAGATCTCCGTGGAGATTCCTCTCGTGGAATTCGTCAAAAATACAGAGACCTACTTCGGGAAGCAGGGGATCGTGTTGCAGCATCCTGGTGAGAATACCCTCTGTCACCACCAGAATGCGCGACCGTGATGAGGAGACGTGATCGTTGCGGACATGGTAGCCCACTGTTTCCCCCACGGCCTCTCCCAGTAGTTGCGCCATGTGGTGTGCTGCTGCCCGGGCTGCCACGCGGCGTGGTTCCAGCATAACAATGGTTTTTCCTGCCAGCCACGGCGCCTCAAGCAGTGACAACGGGACTATGGTTGTCTTCCCTGCCCCTGTGGGTGCAGTGAGAACGCACGCGCATTTTTCCCTCAGGGAGCTGTGCAGTTGCTCCAGGACGTCAGAAATGGGAAGGGCTGGAATGATGGGCTGCTCCACTGATTGTGTCCTTGTTGTGGCTGCCGCAGTTGAGATTATCCCAAGGGGCCATGGCAGTTTTGCTGATTTTCGTGTGTTTGTCGAGGGGAGTTGAGAGTTAATCATGGCAGGCTGGCCCGACACCGCTTCGGCGGTCTTTTTCCCGGGAAGGAGAAAAGTTGGTGGTGGCATGGTTGACAATGGATGATTCTGGGCACAAACTGTGGCAGTGTCATGAAAAACCGGCGTCCCCCAGGGGGTGCTTTCAGGAAGCGGGAAGTTGCAATGATTCAAAAAACATCACGGAACATGAACGCAGTGAGAAATGGAAACCGGATAAATATCACGCTTGTTTCTGTAAAATGGGTGCTGTTCGGTGTGGCGCTCTGGGCTTTCTCGGCCTGTGCCTCCAATAAGGACGACAACAATACATTCAATAATGTCAATAACGTGAACAACACGAACAACGTGAACAACACGAACAACGTGAACAACACGAACAACGTGAACAACACAAACAACGTGAACAACACGAACAACGTGAACAACACGAACAACGTGAACAACACAAACAACACGAATCTATGCTCCGAGACGCCCGATGCGCGAACCGGGACGACC
>JAHJLU010000214.1 GCA_018821745.1 Myxococcota bacterium
CGTGTGGATGAGGGACGCCGCTATGATATCATGGCCAATCACACTGCCACCCACATCCTCCACTGGGCGTTGAGACAGGTCCTGGGAGATCATGCCACCCAGCAGGGCAGCGCCGTGGAGCCCGACAAGCTCCGCTTCGATTTCACCCACCACTCCCGTCTCACCCCCGAGGAAATATCCCGCATCGAGTGGCTGGTCAACGAGCAGGCCATGGGTGTGCCCACCGTCAACACCAGCGACATGGACATCAAGCAGGCACGGGAAACAGGTGCCATGGCTATCTTCGGTGAGAAATACGGCGAGCGTGTACGCGTGGTCAGCGTGGGAGATTTCTCCCGGGAGCTCTGTGGAGGGACCCATCTGTCCAACGCCGGACAAATGGGGAGTTTCTTCATCCTCGAAGAGTCAGCCCTCTCCGCCGGAGTTCGGCGCATCGTCGCCATCACACGCAGACGCGCCTACCAGCACACCAAGGCCCTTGAGGGAACCATTGAAGAGGCAGCATCCCTGCTGAAAGCCCCCAAGGATCAACTCCTTGAAAAGATCCAAAAACTTCAGGAGCAATTTGCGGCCCTCAAAACTGAAGGCGATCGCAAGGAGCAGGAGGGAATCAAATCACTGGCAGACAAAGTGGTGGCGGGAGCACGACGTATCAACAACACCATGGTCATCACCGCCCACATGCCGGACCTGAACCGCAGTCAGGCATCGGAACTCACGGATCTCATCCGCAGCTTCAACATGTCATGTGCCGGTCTGTTGGTGGTCTCCGATAAAAAAGACAATGTCTCCATCATCACCTTTGCATCGAAGGACCTCAAGAAAGTGCATGCGGGGAATCTTCTCCGCGAACTCGCCCCCATAATCGGCGGGAAAGGGGGCGGGCGCCCGGATTTTGCACAGGGTGGTGCACCCGACGGTGGTGATATTTCCGCGCTGCTGAAGGCTGCGCGGGATAAATTTGATGATTTGCTGAAATAGGGTAAGTTGTGGAATGCGGAAATCGCCTCCTGTCACCCGGTTCTCCGCCATCGAATCGCCATGTTTGGAATGATAAAATTTGCCTTGGGCCTGGCGCTCCTCGTCATGGCCTTTACGGTCCCTCTGGGAAAACGTACCTTTGCGGGGCACATTAGGGCCATCTGGAAATCCAGCGAAGGAAAGGATCTCCGTGAAGGGGTCAATACCAAGGTAACGGAACTGAAAAAGGATTCCAAATCCAGCCACTCAACTCCCCCTGAAAAACCCGGATCCACCATGACCCGGAGCATCGATGACATAAGCGAATGGCAGCGTCCACTCGTGGTGCCAGCCGTGAAAAAATCATGGAAAAAAACCCGCCGTCCCCGCAGGCGGGCTAATCGAACCATGGCAAATGGGAGATAAACTCATGAAAAAGAACCTGATCATGATTCTCATGGCAGCAGTGCTCAGTTCCGTGCTTACAGCCGGCGTCGGATACATGGTGGTCAAGAAGACCATCAAAGCCGCGACCCCGCGCGTCAAGACCGTGGAAGTGCTCAAGAGAGTCCACGGCACCGACAACCCCGGGCGGACTACCTACGTCATGACGGGAGCAGCCGGAGCAGGCCTGCCTGACTTCGTGCCCCTCGTGGAGAAGCTCAAGCCTTCCGTAGTGCACATCGCAACCTCAACCGGTCGCGGAAATCCTTACCTCCTGAAACGTTACCATGGCACCAGAGACTCCGGTTCCCTCGGAACCGGGATCATCATCAGCACCGATGGCCTCATCCTCACCAACTATCACGTCATCAGGGGCGCCTCCCGCATCCGGGTCACCCTCTCCGACGGCAGAAAATTCCCTGCCTTCCTCAAGGGTCGTGATCCCCTGACCGACGTGGCCCTCATTAAAATCGACGGTGTGGACAACCTCCCCGTGGCCACTCTGGGCAACAGCGACAAGCTCCCCATTGGTTCATGGGTCATCGCCATCGGCAACCCCTTCGGCCTCGCCAACACGGTCACAGCAGGGATCGTCTCAGCCAAGGACCGCACTGATTTGAACCCGGGGAAATTTGACTACTCCAGTTATATCCAGACAGACACAGCTATCAACCCGGGAAATTCCGGCGGTCCCCTTATCAACCTCCGGGGTGAGGTGATCGGGATCAACACACTGGTGGACGCACGGGGTCAGGGAATCGGCTATGCCATCCCCGTGAACCGTATTAAGACCATCATCCCCCATCTTGCAAAATACGGGAAAGTCATACGCTCCTTTTTGGGGGTAAGGGTGATGGATCTCAACAGCCAGATCATCGCGAGGACGAAGTTCTCCGGGAAGAGGGGTGCCTTTATCGACAGTGTCACAGCCGGCGGCCCCGCGGCTGCCGGGGGCCTTATGGCCGGTGATATTATCACCGAGTTCAACACCAAGCCCATCAAGAGCGAGCAGGATATTGCATGGGAAGCCTCCGTTGCCGGGATCGGGAGCAAGGTCAAGGTAGTCGTTTACCGGGATTACAAGTTCAAGACCTTTACCGTGACCATGACCGCCCACCCCGATAATCAGGGCACAGTGGCCGGCCCGGACTTCGGACAGGGGGGCCCTCCCTTCGGCGTTCTGGTGCAGGATGTAAAGACAGGCTTCAAGGGTGAGGTCGTTGTCGTTCGAGTGAATCCGGGATCCATCGGTGAAAAATACGGTATCAAGCGGGGCGACAGGATTCTGAATGTGGGGAAAACCCCGGTGCGAACAGCAAAAGAGTACTACAAGGAGTTGAAAGCATATGCGATGGGGCAGAATGTGATGCTTCTCATTGATTCCCCCAACACCACCCGCTGGGTGGTCGTTCCCCTGAAATAACTTATGAATTCAATCA
>JAHJLU010000215.1 GCA_018821745.1 Myxococcota bacterium
CGGCCAGACAACCGCCCCCGATGATTCCCTCCAGAAGGCAAAGAAAGCATTTCAGGCCGGTCAGGCGCTGTTTGGCGCCGCACAGTTCAAGAAGGCCGCGGCAAAATTCATTGAAGCTTACAACCACAAGAAAATGGCCGCCTTTTTATTCAACACGGCGGTCTGCTACGAGAAGGTGGAACAATACGATCTCGCTAAAAAATATTTTATTGAATATCTCTCAAAGGCCAAAGATATTAAAAGATTGGCATCCATACAAGCACGCATTCGGCTCATAGAAAAGCTCATTACCTATGAGAAAGATGCCCGGGAGAAGGCCGAAAAAGAGAAGGCCGAAGCTGAAAAGCGCCGCAAAGAGGCGATCAAAAAAGGAAAAAAACCACCCAAAGTGATCGTGCTCAAGCCCGTGGTCCTGGCTCCCAAGCCCAAACTGCCACCCATCGCGGCCAAGAACATGGTCAATATCGAGACCGAACCTGCAGGCGCCCAGGTCTTCCTCAACGACTCCAAGACCAGTGAAGGGGTGACCCCCCTCCAGATGGAAATCCCCCTGGGAAAACACTCCATCACCATTAAAATGAAAGGCTTTTCTCCTCTGAAACGGCAGGTTGAGATCCGCCAGAACAAAATGCTTGAGCTCTTCATGAACCTCAAGCAGGAGTCCAAGCTTGCCTGGATCCGCGTCACCTCCAACTGCCAGAGTGCCGATGTCTATCTCGACGGCAAGAGCACGGGGCCCATCGGGAAAACCCCCTACAACGGCTATGTCCCCAGGGGCAAACACACCATCACCATCTCCGGTCCCGCCTATATCGAGAAAACGCTGGCGATTGATCCCGTCCCCGGTGAGAACAACAGCTATCACGTCGCCCTGGAGAAACGACCCCTGGCCTACCTCTCCATCTTCGGCAACCGTGTCCGCAATGCCAAGGTGAAGCTGGGGAAAAAGGTCATCTGTGTGGCTCCCTGCCTGAAGATCCAGGTCCCGTCAGGAACCCACACCCTCAGGATCTCCAAAAAAGGGATGAAGTCGGTGACGAAAAAAATCATCCTGGAGAAGGGGGATCACAAAAATTTCTCCGTCTCCCTGGAGAAGGCCCCCAACCGGGCAGGCGCCATCACCGCCTACATCGTGGGTCTCGCCGCTTTCGGCGGCGGTGTTTACCTGGGCAACCTGGCGCGAACCATCAAGACTGACTGGGACAATAAAGTGGAGTCGGGAGTCCCCGTCTTCTCCAACGATCCCAGCCTCAAGGACGCCAAGATCTATTATATCGGGGCCAATGTTCTCTTCGGGCTCAGCGCCATCTCCCTGGTAATCGCCGTCATCCGTACCTTTTCAGAGTCCTCCCCCGACTCACGCATCATCCAGACGGTCAATATGGGAACCACCTCCGTCAGTGTGAGCCCCTTCTTCGCTCCCGGTGGCACGGGGCTCTCCTTCTCGGTCAACTATTGAGGTGCTTCATGAAACGGGTTTTATTGCTTTTTGCAGCCATCAGCCTCTTCTCCTCCTGTGACTGGCGTGAGTTTGACGACCTGTCCAAGTCGGCCACGGTACAGGTTATTGACGGCCCCGACAGCTACTCCGGCAGCATCTTCGGGCAGGTGGTCACACCTCTGTCTGAGGGCAACTTCAGGGCCCCGGGACTCTATGTGGTGGCCGGCACCGGTGAGGGCTCCTTCGCGCTGGTTGATTTCAGGTCGGGGACACCAAAGACGTCCATCCTGCCAGTCCAGTTGGACAGTGCCTTCACCGTCCAGGCACTGGTCTCCCTGCAGGGGGCCGAGGGGGCATGGAGATTTGCAGCCTCCTCCCTGAGTCATATCTATTTCTTCACCCTCACGGAGGATGAGAACGGTTTCACCCTCACCCGGGACCAGTCCCTGGACATTAGCATGGAGTCGGAGCCAGGGTTCGGGCGCAATATACTCCCGGTTGATCAACCGGGAGAGTCCTACGCCGTTGCCTCCACCCACAAACTGTTTTACGCCGCCCAGGACGCCACCGTGATCGAGACGCTGCAGCTGGACACCCTCACCCTGCCCACCGATGACGGGGTCGGGTTCAATGTCCCCTTTCTGGGGACCTTCGTCCACGGGGGTGTCAACTGGCTCGTAACCGGCGGCAGCACCAACCCTGGCGCCGGCCAACACTGGGCCATGCTCTTCATCGATCTGGACGACACCTCCCACCGTGTCCTCTACACTCCGGCTCAGTCCCTGACCGGGGCACAGGTCTGTACGGTTAAATTATATGACCTCGATGGTGACTCCCACAAGGATCTGGTGGTGGGCGCCGGGCAGAACATCTATGTCTTCATGAATGATCCCCTTGGGGTGGAGCTTCCCTTTGCCTCTGATCCGGATTACACCCTCCATGACCAGAGTAGAAACATCGGACAAATCATAGAGTTCGGCGATCTCACAGGCAACAACCAGCCGGAGATCATCGCCTCGGATCCCTCGTACCAGGCTCAGAGCGACGATGAGCTGGGGTCCGTGAGCATTTTCAGCAACACATTCATCGGCGGCACCAGCCAGACTGTCACCCCCCTCCTCTCATTGTCGCCCAACTCCAAAGATGAAAAGAAATTCGGTTCGTCCCTCATCGCTCTCCCCACCGTCAACTTCCCCGGCCGTGACGAGCTGGTCATCGGGGGAATGAACTCTTCATACCTGTTCTACATTACCGGCATTGAGGGAGACAACTCCCCCGCAGCCGATCCACGCTGAGGTAAAACTCCATGACCATTTTCCTGCTTCTGACCCTCATGACCGCACCCGCTGCTCAGCCGAGCCAGCCCGTGGTCACTTTTCTCAACGTCGATTGCGCAGACAAGGGTGCTGTAGAACGCCTCCACACCAGTCTCGCGGTAATGCCCACCATCACCCTGGCCACCGTGGGAAACTTCCCCGATAAAGAGAAACTCTCCGTGGCCACCACCCTCAAATCCCTGGGCCGCTTCCCCACCTCCCTGGGCCTGGCACTCATCCGAAAGCAGCTCTCCCGCAGGAGCATCACCGCGATGGTTGTGCTCACCACCCAGGGACTCTACATGGTCACCAGGCATTCACTCAAGGGTCCCTGGAAGATACCCGGCCCCCGTGAAGCCCTGCCCCAGACCCTGGTGGAACGGCTCACCAAATCCAACCACAAACCCCCCGTGAAGAGACCGGCCGCGGCTGAGGTCCCCTGGTGGAAAAACTGGGTCTTCTGGACCGGTGTCGCGGTCATTACCGGCTCCATCCTCGCCTTCTCTCTGCTCACCCAGGACCCCGAGAGCGTGGATGTCCACGTGA
>JAHJLU010000216.1 GCA_018821745.1 Myxococcota bacterium
CCGCTCTCCGTGGCGCATCAACAGAATGGCACCTTTGTTCTCCGGGATACATTCCAGGCTCTCCTCAATGCGTAGCAGGCGTTTCTCATTGATCGGATCCAATACAAATTCCGGTTGTGTCGCGGTTACTTCTCTCATGATTGCCCTCCGGGGAAGGTGAGAGCAGCGTCGTCATCGCTGTAACCTTCCTTACTTAAATTGTAGCCCATAACTCCCTGCAATTATCTATCACATTGTATTTTTTACCATTTCAGTGGAATCCCCCCACGCTGACAGACGAAACTGGGGGAATCCACCCAGGGGTTTTCCCCTATCCGGGAAATTATGCACTGCAGGGTTACCCTCGGTGGGGGATGATCGCGTTTTTGTTAAACACCGGTGAAGGATCCCAATTGCGCCTCATTGCTTTGTTTCCCAAAAGAAATTTACAATAATCCGGAGACGGGGAGCGGGACCATTTTTGGGCTGCTGCGTTCTGTGCTTTGGAGACAATAATTGCGGGGTGGCGCGTCACAGGGGAAACCCCCCAGGCCCGGAGCAGTGGTTTCAGGAAACCTCAATCTTGTAGTATCCCCGAACATCATCGAGCAGCTTCTGCTCTTCGGGAGCCATGGTGTTGTCGGCCATTGCCGCTTTCACCATCAGTTTGTAGATGCGCTGCTGTTTCTTGGCGTCATCGGGCATTCGTATTACCAGCGTCTTGTTCATGGCCATCTGGAAGAAGGAGCTTATCTGTGAGACCGGATACCCCCACTTCTTGGCAAGTTCCATGGCGAACTTCTGCTCCTCCTCGTCAAATACACCATCGGCGGCGATCATCACCATGACGTTATTGAACGCATAATCGCGCACATCGTAGAGCTTGTTCACCAGCGCCGGATCCAGATTGACCAGGAACTCTTTTTTATGCGTGCGCCGATACTCCTGATATTCGCCGGTAGTGAGGAGGTCGGTGATGATCCACTCGTAGCTCGTGGAGTTCAACACTCCGCCACAATAGGGGCAGTGCACATCGAGCGTGTCAGCCAGGGGACCCCCGCATCCTGGGCAGCTGTGGGAATAGAGGCTGTGTCCCTGGTTGACGCTCTTTTTATCCCGGCTCATGAGGACAATCTCCGTCTCGCTGAAGAGGGAGTTGTCCTTGCCGACAACCTTCCCGTTGACCAGCTTCACCCGTTGGCATGAGGACTTAATGGAGAAAGCCAGCACATTGCGATTGTCCTCCTCCAGGACCCCGATTAGAGAGACATCGTTCAAATAGAACCGGTTGAACAGAACAGTATCGGGGGCGAAAGCGGCCGAGGCCTTCTCGAAGACCTTGTCATTCACAAAGCGCCTCATGGCTGCCTGGTCCTTCAGGGCGATGGCCATGGTCAACTGCAGGTACCCGTTGCTCGCCTTATCTTCTACCAGCTGTACGGAAAAATCAGCGTTATCTGCAATGAGTTCAGTAATCTGCTGGGAGAACTCCTGGGCCTTTTTCAGTTTGGGATTCCGTGCGGCGTAATCATCCGCCTGGGTTATCTCTGACAACACCCAGTCGTATTCACCCGAGTTGATGATGGAACCGCAGGCGTCGCATTTGCTGACTTCCCCCATCCCTTCGGGGAGGGGAGAAGAACAGTTGGGGCAACTGTTTTCACTGTAGGCGTCCTTCTCGGGATTCCCTCTCTTGCGGATGAAGGACCAGAACTCCAGGAATTCCTCTTTGCCGCCAGAGTTGAGGCTGGGGTCCAACTGACTGACAAATTTGTCCACCACAATGGCCCTGATGGCAACATTGATGATGTCGAAGGCACCGTCGGACTCGATGGAATCGATCTGGATATTCTTGACGGTGAGGCTCTCCAGTGTGTTCTTCTGCTTAAGGAGATCCATCATTCTGAATTGCATGTTGAAGCGCTGATAAACGCCATCGGAGATCCACCGTCGCACAGGACCCAGCTCCTTTTTCTCCCAGGCTTTCTGGATCTCCATGAAGCAGGTGTGGACCTTCTCCTTGAAAGCCTTCTCGTCAAACTCCGGGTTATTGCCCTTGAAGGCTTCGAAGCCGTCCACATTTTTTACCTGGCGGTCCCAGTCAATATTGCGCACGAAGGTCTTCTGCTTTTGAACCCTGTAGGCGTAATAGGCGACTCCCAGTACCGTGCCACCGATGATAATATTGAAGGGGAAAGGGATCCGCACCAGGATATAAACGACAAGATAGAGAATCTCCCCGATTCCGTCGCCACCCTTGTCCCCGCCACCGCCACCGCCACCTCCGGCCCGGGCCCACAGCTGCAGCGCAAACAGACTAATGAGGATAAACGTGGACCAGAACACAACACGATTCATTGAACGCGAATTTTTGTTTCCCATTGGCTTTTCCCTGTGATCCGACTCCCTCAGCCGGTAACTGCATGTCATTGTAATGCATGTTGGAAAAAAACTGAACCCTGAACCGCAATTTTTCACCGGCGCGATTACGCCTGCAGGCGGGTGGACTGAGGGGCCCGGCAAATTCGTATTTCAGAAGAGACCTTTGGCTATAACGGAAGCTTTGTGGCATAAAGGCAGCCGGAGGACTTTGCATGGACCAACCCTTTCTTTATCAGGACACGTCCCGCTACTTTGCCCAGGTGGTCGGGGAGAGCGAAGAGGCAGCCGCACAGGAACTGAATGATATGGGGATGGAGAGGGTGGAACCTACCCACAGGGGTGTCTGGTTCGACGCTTCGTTCCAGGACATGATGCGGGCCAACTACTCCTCCCGTACCGTGAGCCG
>JAHJLU010000217.1 GCA_018821745.1 Myxococcota bacterium
CTATTTTTACCCCTATCCCCAGGCGGGAATCGATTTCCCCGACGACGCCACCTACGCGGCCCACGGCGGCGGCCTCTCGCTGGGTGACTGGCGAAGGCAGAACGTCAACCAGATGGTGGCCGCGGTGATGACCCTGGTCCGGGACATCCGCCCCGAGGTGCGCTTCGGGATCGCCCCCTTCGGGATCTATCGCCCGGGCATGCCCGAGGGGATCACCGGGCTGGATCAGTGGGCGCAGTTGTTCGCCGACCCCCTGGCCTGGATGGAGACCGGCGATGTGGACTATATCGCGCCCCAGCTCTACTGGCCCACGACCCAGGCGGGGCAGGAGTACGGGCTGCTGCTGGACTGGTGGGCGGTTGAGGCCCTCGCCAATGGCCGCGACTTTTACATTGGGAATTACCTGTCAAAGCTGGGCACCACCTCGGCCTGGTCCCGGGCCGAGATCGAGGAGCAGCTGCGGCTGGCCAGGGAAGATCCCCGCGTGCTGGGCACCATCCAGTACCAGATTGAGCCCCTGGTTGAGGACCGAGACAGCATCACCAGCTATTTCGCCGTTCACAACGCGACGCCCGCGAGCACGCCGCCCATCCCCGACGCCGACGAGGTCCCCGACCCGCCGGTGGTGACGGTGGCGGGGGCCCAGGTCACCCTCAGCGGCGCGGGCAGATATTACGCCGTGTATCTCGATGAGGAGGGGAGCTGGGTCATCAGCAGGCTGGTTCATGGGGACCAGGCTACGCTCTACCGCGGCCGCTGGGCCATCAGTGTGGTGGGGCGCAATGGTCTCGAGAGCCTCGGTGTTGTTGTGGCCATCGAGGAAGGGGAGCCCCCCACGGGCGACCCATGTACCCACAGCTACGGCGGGGTCTACGTAAACGGCGGCTGCTCAGCTTCCTACCAGTGCTGCGACGGCGTGTGGGAGGCGGGGACCGACGTCTGCGGCGCCTGTGTCTGCGTGGAAGCAACGGGGACCATAGGCTGCGAATAATCCAATATGCCCTTGGGCGCCGCACTCGCCGGAGTTCCGCAATATGCGTTGGTGAAATCCCCCAGCTCCCTTCGTGAAATTGGGTGCATGGGGAAGAGTGGAAAAGAGGTGTGTATCATGGGTAGTTCATATTTTGTGGTGTCTTGGCTGGTTTTGGCGTTTGCGGTTGTGGGGTGTAAGAACGGGACTCAGGACCAGTCAGGCTCCAGTCCGGGCGTGAAACACAAACCGGCCGGTACAGGGGAAAATGCGATGCCCGCCACGATCAAGCCGCCGCCCGCAATGGCGGTTCCCATGAAACCTGCACTGCCGACCGATGTACCCCAAAAGGGGCCTGCAAAGAACGGAAAGCCGCCAAAGGGCACACTGACTGCCCAATTCGCGCACCATAAAAGGCGAAATATGATCCGCACCTTCTCCAGCTCCGTGGACAATGAGTCCCGGGTCACCGTCAAAATGTACGCCGATGGTTCGGTTACTCTCGATGACAAGGGAAAATGGCTCGACCGGGTCACCTATAGCAAACTTACTGCTTGCCAGAGCCGGGTCGAGGAGAAGCGCTGGGATACATTATACGAAGGCACCTGGGAACAGAATGGCAAACAGTTGGTTATCAAGACCAAGCTGGTCAACGAGAAGTGTACCCAAGGGGTAACGTGCGACAGTCGCCCGCCCGAGATGACCCCGTGTGGCCCTGTAACAAAAACCCTCATCCTCACCTGCACCGCGGATTCGCTCACACTGAAACAGGATAAGAAGAGTATCCCCGCCTGGAAATGTGATATGGGGAAAGCAGCGACCCACACAAGCAATCCCTGGAATTTTGGGAGGGATCAGTGTGTGGAGCGATACATGGGAAACCGGTGGCCCTTCTATTACCGGCCCTGTGCGGCACAGAAGCCAAACTGATACTTCGCCCGCTGGCAAGCGGCGTCACGTCCTGTTCCCCCTGGGAATTTTCCGGGCCAGTTTTTCCCACTGCACCCCGGGTCCAGTCATCACCTGATCCCGTGGCCACTTTACAACAGGCCAAACTGTGGTAGGGTAAGTGTCAGGGTTTTCACTTATTTTCCCGGGAGTTTCTCATGAGAATCACTCTGATCGCGAGTCTTGTGTTTCTGGTTTCAGGTTGTTCCTTTGATCCATCTGGGGTCGACGGAGTCAACAACGCCAACAACACCAATAACACCAACAACCTGAATAATACCAACAACACCAATAATACAAACAACGTGAACAACACCAACAATGTCACCTGTGGAGACGGGACCGCCGGGGGAACCGAGGAGTGTGACACAACAGATTTCCGGGATGAAAACTGTGCCTCCCTCGGATTCTATTACGGAGACCTGGTGTGCAGCGGCTCCTGCACCATCGATGACTCCGGCTGCGAGGGGTACTGCGGGGATGCCATCATCAGTTCCCTCTATGGCGAGGAGTGTGACGGCACTGTCTTCAGCAACACCACCTGCCGCAGAGTCAATGAGCGTGACCCCTATGGCGGCCCCCTGGCCTGCGACGATCAGTGTAAGATCGACACCTCCGGTTGTCAGCCCCGAGGCTGGGTCAGCGTGGACTCGGGTGTGGACTTCAGCTGTGGCGTCCTCTACGACGGAACCGTCTGGTGCTGGGGCATCAACAACGAAGAACAGCTGGGCGCCGATCAGGTGGCCGGGGTCGCGGCACCCGTTCCGGTGCAGGTCCCCATCACCTTCAACGCACGTAAAGTTGCCTGTGGCAGCGATTTCGCCTGCGCCATCTCGACCCTTGGGGAGGTCTGGTGCTGGGGCCGCAACGATCACAGCCAGCTGGGGGACGGGACCGCGGTGGACACGGGGACTCCCGTAAAAGTAGGCGGAGGACTCGCCAATGTTCAGAAGCTGGCCCTTGGCGATGAGTTCGCCTGCGCCATGCTTACGGGTGGATATGTGTGGTGCTGGGGTCGAAACGATGCGGGGCAGCTGGGAAGCGGAACAGCGCTCAATGAATCGGGTGATCCCATCGCCATCGCAAATCTCCCCACGGGTGTGCAGGATATCAGCGCGGGCAAGTGGCACGTCTGTGTGTTGACCCAGGCCGGGCAGATTTACTGCTGGGGAGAAGGGGGCAAGGGGCAACTGGGGAATGGTGCTACCACCGATATGAATAATCCCATGCTGGTGAACGCCCCCGGCACCGTCTTCACCTCCCTCTCCTGCGGCTGGGAGTTGACCTGCGCTGTCACCGCCGGCGCCACCGTCATGTGCTGGGGATCCAACAATGTGTCCCAGGTGGGAGATCACACTACGGTCAACCAGACCTCCCCCGTGTTCGTCCAGGAGATGGACAACGCGGTGCTGGTGAGCGCTCAGCGGGAGCGGGCCTGCAGTGTCCGGGCCGACGGGACTGTCTGGTGCTGGGGTGCCGGCGATTTCGGCGGTCTGGGTGACGGTTACCGTGCGGACAGCATGAGCCCGGTTCAGGTGAAAAACGCCAGGGGGTTGGTCTCCATTGGGAACATATCCCGCTATTTCTCCTGTGGTCTCAACGCCATGGGAAACATTTTCTGCTGGGGCCGCAACGACAACGGACAGCTGGGATACGACTGTCAGAACGCTGATCTGAAGGGGGCCGCGCGGATCCTCGACCCCTTCCGACGCGCCAATTGCCACGACGGTATCGACAACGACGGCGACGGCTTTATCGACACGGTCGACACTGACTGTATCCCCTACGAGCAGTCCGTCTACCAGTTCTTCAATCCGGCGATTCCCTTCGACCTGGCCCACAAGAAGCTTCGATTCACGCTCCAGAGTGCGACCCAGTCATACTCCTACACCGTCCTCGATGCCACCGCCTTCGATGTGGTCCCCGGCACGGGGATGAGCTCCAGGCAGTTCAATCTCATGGACGATGACATGTGGCCAATCGTCAGCATCGGCTTCGACTTTCCCTTCTTTCAGAAAGTCCACAGCAGCCTCTTTATCGGCTCCGACGGCAAGATTTCCTTTGAGGAGGGGAGCCTCGACTGGTCCGAGTCCCCCATCGAGTTTCTCAACGGCCCCCCCATGATCGCGGCCATCTGGAATGACTGGTACCACGACGATATGTCAACCGCCGACGATATCTATTTCGATCAGTTCGCCGACCATGTGGCGATTACGTTTGTAGGCATCAGGGACGTTGAAGATGCCCATTTTGTGAATTTCCAGGTGGTTCTATGGGACACGGGTGAAATCGAGATCTCCTACGGCGACACGGATAACACCGACGGGCTTGTGGGCGTTACTCCGGGGCGCGGCGCCACCGACACCTCCTCCGTTGATTTTCTCCCATGAATCAGTGTTTTCCCGAGTGACCAAGATCACGCTTTTTTCAGCGAATAGGCATTTGGACTCTTTTTTGCGGGATTTTGTTCCATTTTGCGGTATGAATACCACTGCTGCCTGTTTATCAGGCAAATTATGCGCTCTGCCGAATCCTCTTTTCGCCACTGGAGGCATCCATGCTTTGGTTTTTTCTCTCGCTTTTGCTCACCGCACCCCCACAGACCACCTACTTTTCCTCACTTGAAAACCAATACCGGCAAGGGGTAATTACGGAACAACAGCTCTTCAATTACCGGGAATGGGCGGTGAAGGCTCCCCACAAGCTCCCACTCAAATACCGGAAATTGCTGGACGAGAGACCTCTCACGGAAAAATCCCTCACGTCGGTGCTGGTGGACAACTTCCAGCTCAGCCGCATCAAGGGGCTGAAGGCGAACTATTCCTTCCCCGCCGAGCTCGACCACTACGTTGATTCTGCAATTTACCCCCTGAGGGTTTACTATAAAGACCCCAGCATGGAATCCAAGGCCATCAGTCTGCTCTCCTATGCCGAGAGTGCCTGGGAGATCGAGATCGACGAGTGGGGATTTTATGCACCCCCCGTGGTCACCCCCGAGGGCAGGTACCGGATCTACATCGACGATGCCAGCGGTGCCGCGGGTTATACCGCCCCGGTCGATGAGTATCCCGACACCCCGTGGGATGACTGCGTAACCTACATTGTGATTGAGCAGGATATGCACAACTGGGGGATGTTCGACACCATGGCCCATGAACTGAATCACGCAAGCCAGGCCGCCATGGATTGTATGGAGCCCACGGCATTCTGGGAAAACACCGCGGTCTTTTCCGAGATCGCCATCAGTTCCCAGGGCATGTATATGGCGGCCTACTACTCCGAGGCGTTTCAACTGCAGCCGTTCAAAGGCCTCAGCGGAGGGACCACCGGGGACCTCTTCTGGTACGGGGGCTACCTGTGGCCTTTGTTTATCAGTGACCATCTTGGCAGCGGCCCCCAGGACGCCGTCTACATCAGACAAATCTGGGAAAATTCCATGCAGGAGTCGGGTTTTTCCCTGAACAGTCCTTCCTACCTCGAAGCAATAGACGAAATGGCTCAAGAGCAGGGTTCCTCCCTGAACAATGTCTTCACCGACTTTTCCAGGGCCCGCTGGTTTGTGGACAACAAGGCCTCGTCCCTCTACTCCACCATGCCCTACGCTGATCAGATATATCCCATCCCCCGCGTAACCCAGACCATCTCCCTGAGCACCGAGACCCAGACCTTTACCCCTGCCGAGGATCAGCAACCCCAGCGGTACGCGACCAACTACATCCTGCTGGACAAGCCCTCGGATTACTCCTTTCCCACAAAAATTACGGTAGTGGAGTCGGGAACCGATCCCTGGGCGATTCAACTTTTTTCTGCCAGCAACGGGGCACTTGAGTCCATCTTTGACGATGACTCCGATGGCAGCCTTTCCATCACCTATGACCCGGAGCTTTATAAAGACGCGGTACTGGTGATTCAACATCTGGCTGACGACGGCTTCAATCCCTCAAATCTCCCCACGGGGGAGACCTACACGGTGCAGGTCAGACCGGCAATTGACCTGCCACTCATTACCC
>JAHJLU010000218.1 GCA_018821745.1 Myxococcota bacterium
CCTCTACCGCTATCTTGGGGGGATCGATGCCCGTACCATCCCCGTTCCCATGGCCAACATCCTCAATGGTGGCGCCCATGCCGACGGAACAGTTGACATCCAGGAGTTCATGGTAATGCCCGTGGGTGCAACATGCTTCACCGAAGGCATCCGCTGGGTAGCCGAGATTTTCCACACCCTGAAAACAGTGCTCAAGAGTAAAGGGTACAACACCGGCGTCGGTGATGAGGGAGGGTATGCCCCATCCCTCGGTTCCACAAAGGAAGCACTGGATCTCATCCTCGAGGCAGTTCAGAAGGCGGGTTATACAACGGGCCCCTTTGACACCAATCCTCAGATTGTGCTTGCAATTGACGCCGCTGCATCCGAATTCTGGTCTCAGGCCGGGAAAGAGGGGAAAGAAGGATACAAGTTCTGGAAATCCAGCGGAGAAATCCTTTCAACCGACCAGATGGTAGACTTCTGGGAAAACCTCATCGGTCAGTATCCCATGATCTTCAGCCTCGAAGACCCAATGGCAGAGGACGACTGGGATGGATGGTCAAAGCTTCGTCAAAAACTGGGTCACAAGATCCAGATCGTTGGAGATGATCTCTTTGTCACCAACACCAAGCGCCTCAGGAAAGGCATTGACCTGAACGTGGCAAACTCGATTCTCATCAAGCTCAATCAAATAGGAACCGTCACCGAGACTATCGATACCATCAGTCTGGCAGCAGAGAGTGGTCTTACCTCCGTGGTTTCTCACCGCAGCGGTGAAACCGAAGATTCCTTCATCGCCGATTTCGTTGTCGCCATGGGGACCGGACAGATCAAAACCGGATCTACCTCTCGAAGTGACCGGGTGGCCAAGTATAACCAACTGATCCGTATCGAAGAAACTCTTGGCGACTCCGCAAGATATCCAGGTCTCGCGCTCCTGAAACCCTACCTGTAGTGTCCCTTCTCCCGCCTGCACTCTTCCTGATTTAATCCTTGTGGGGGGAATAGAAATTTCAACGTAAACAAGCCCCTAGACCATGCTGTCCTTTGCGATTGCCAAACAGGCGCCTAATAACTCTTCTTGTGGGAGTCTTTCTTCTCTTCATTTTTTTGGAAATTTTGAAGGATATGATGGGCCATCTCAAACTCGGAATAAATGAATATTTTGGTATTCAGGACTTTTTGGAACAGCTTCTTGGCGTCGGAAATTTTTCCCTTTGTCCAATTGAGATATCCGCCATAAAACCAGCCCTCGGCCTTTTGACCAAGGTGCTGCGCTCCTTCCATCAGTTTGTCCAAGGGAATCTCTTCAAGAACAAACCGGGAAAGCAACTTCAACCAAGGATCCCCCGAAAACCCCTTGAGAAAATCAATGGCGGTTTGCACGGTCTCCATGTTTACTTTCTTGCGTTTGGCCAAAAGTAACAGCCAGACTGACCCATATGCCTGGCGGTTTTCCGCGCAAGATGTCAACCCCATGAGGCTGTTATAAACATTTGTAGCCTCATCGATCATGCCATACATTACATATTGCTGGAGGATCGTCCGGTAAATCCCACAGGATTCAGTCCGATCCATGGCAAACTGGAATAACTGCACCGCCAAATCAACCCGTTTATCATCAAGGTATATCCTGGCTGCCTCCACCAGCAGCTCTGCCTGCAGATCCCGGTCTGCAAGATTTTTAAAAATCCGCAGATAGTACTCAATGGTTTTATACCGTATAATCCTTGCATGACGGGCACTTCCAAGCTTCTCCCTAGTAAAGGCGTGATACCGGGCCATTCTCATGAACAGATACAGTGAGTACCCTTTGTCCTCAGGCAACTCCTTGTATTTTTCCAGCAGCGCCAAAACCCGCGGATAATCACCGCTCCAATAGGCGATACGGATAAGAGAATTGAGTATGCCTGCAGAGGGTGATGCTGCCAGCGTCCGCTGCAACTCTGCCCGGGCATCTTTCACTCTGCCGCGGATCAAATATAAATCGGCCAGCGCAAGGCTGATGGTCGCAAGGGAGAATCGAAAATCTCCAGCCGACCATATTTTTTTCGATTCCGTATGGATCGCGGCAAGATACCGGGCTTCATCCCGTGCCAGATCAAGATGCTCGCGCTCTATAAAATGGTAAAACCGCTTGAGTGAGATGGTAAAGAGACCATCCCATGCCAGTTTGAGCATTACATTACCGCGCAACGCTTCGACCATGTACCGTCTGCCGGACACCGAGTCGGCCAGCGACAGCGCATGCTGCCCCATGCACATCTTTACCCAGGGGCTGGCACCAAAACGTTTCTCAGCCACATTGCAGATCTGCCGTGAGAAAGCATCCCCCATCCGAACACTGAAAAAAGTCTTCACAACATCAAGTGAACCGGCTGTACTGCTAGGATCAATAATTCTTTCAAGGGTCGTTTTAACCCATGGTGCCAGGGAAGCCAGCTGTTTTTGCTTCACAAGGCGAGTAATCGCCACAAGTGGTTTGTTTTCAAAGAGGAGCAGTCCAGCAACACGAACCACAGCCTGTTTTTGGGCATACAGGGGCAAATGCGCCAGTTGTTCCAGGGAAAACTCACCGGGGCTGTGGGCCTTGAAACCATATATTGATGCCAGATAGTTCCAGTAATCCGTTCGGATACGACGGTGTCCGTAACGGAGCATAATCTTCTGAAACATGGAATCGCCTTTGCGTTGTTTGTGGCACCGGCCGGGACGATCCTCCTTTTCGCTCTTCACAGGGGCAAAACAGTCAGCATATTCCAGACGATCCATCTCGGAGATCCAGTCAATGAGACGTTTCTCGGTGGTGCTGACATTCACTCCAAAATCCTCGAGGAACAGAGCAGTGTGCAGAGACTCGGTGATTCCGCCCTGCTTGAGAAAATATCTCTGCAGCTTTCGAGTCAGGGGGATAATCCTCTTGCCTTGCATGCCAGGCTCCAAAGCCTGCGTATAACTAGCCCAAATTTCATAGGCTTTGATGAGGTGCCCCTTGCCAATATAGGAGTCGGTTTTCTGCTCTACCCATTTTTCCAATTGATCCCGATCCGCCACGGAAAAACCCTTCCCCGCGACTCGGGCAGATGAGATGAGGACCGGAAGATCAAAAATGCTCATACCTTTTGTGGTCAGTGCAGCCGGCTCCGAGGGAAACACAACCTCAACCGAAGAGCCCTTTCCGTGGGGTGGTGGGGTTGTGGTTTTTTTTTCTCCCTTGCAACCCACACTCAGAAAAACAAGAAATGAAAGGATGACTGAACTGTATTTTCGTGATATTCGCATACTTTACCTGAATCTTAAATGGGCAGATGTTCCGGGGCCATGCCTCAGTAACCGGCACAATAATACATTATTCCCTTTTTTTCTGCATGAATCGTGTGGTTTCACAATGGGAATTCAGGAATTCAAGAAACGGGAGAGTTCTTTAGACAGGAACGATTCAAAGGATCTGGGTCGTAATAATCTTCCCCGACAGGGTATCAAACCGCGTCAGAGTGCTGGACTCACTGTTCCAGAAATAGAGCCCCTCTTTATTGGGAAATGAAAAGACCTTGTCGGGCATAGTCGTGAAAAAAGTTGCTGGAATATTTTCAATAACACCCAGGGCCGGGTCAACAAGCAGCGGGGCGGCGCGACCACCATCGAAGGTGACCGCCACCAGTGCGGAGTGATCAAGAGCAATGCTCGTGGGGGGAGCGGCCACAACCATGGCAACCCCCATCTCAATATCGGCCATGTCGAGAAGGTCCAATATGGCAACCCCCATCTCCTGGGTATACCGGTTGTACCAGGCGATGTACACGCGCTGATCCTGGACAACATGGGCCATGGGCACTCCCGGAAGGAGAAACTCTGCAAAAACACGGGACCCATTCCCTGAAACAACAGCCATCCCGGAGTTACGGTCACTGTATAGCAACAGAATTCCATCATCTGAAGCGAGGGACCCTATTCCCGAATCCATCACATGCAGCGTTCCCTGATTATCCATAAGGTAGAGGAGTCGTCCCATTAAACCTGGAGCCGCCGACACCGGCGCGGTGCCACTGTCAACTCTCAAAACCTTGTCGGCCGATGGATAATAGAGTGCATCATCACAGAGCCCGATGCCCTGATTCATGGAGGAAACATCGCAGGGCGTCTCGCGGGAAACCAGCGTCTCACCGTTAATTTTCACGGCCAGATCTTCATGGGCCAGGATCCATGTGCCCGTACCACCATTTATCGATGGGTGTTCACTGAGGCTTCCCACCAGGGCGACCCGATTATAGGAATCACCCCACGCAACAGAATAAAGGGGGCGGGCAGTTTCCACATCAGCGGAAAAATCTTTAGTTTGATTCTGGCAGGCACCGAGTCCCAAAACCAGCACAAAAACGAGGAAGCATGTATGATGTTTCATAGGTCATCTCCTTGTGACACGCCGCGTTATGATGCAACACTGATGCCACTATCTCTTAACCTATGCTTTAATCTCCGTTTTTCTTGTTTTCTTAGACTAATTTAATTCTTCACTCGCTGAATGCGAGGCCACGCGCCTCTTTGTGTCCACGAAAAGAGACACTAATCAGGGCCGTGTAACTTTTTCCTGACACTATGGTTTAGCCATTGTTTTTAATGATTTTTTCTCATAGCTCGAGTCCTCGAGTGCAGAATACAACCATTTTTGACGCAATACTCACCCCGCGATATTTTTGAGGAGATCTTATTATAGGAAGGGTGCTATTCAGTGCACAGAGGAACACCAGCGCTGTTATCGGAACCACCACAGCCCTTGGTGGAGTCTTCCGTTGCCTTGGGTGAGGACTTCGGAGGCTTTTTACCTGACGGCGTCACCTCAGGGAGGGGACCAACACCGGGACACGCCTCCCCCATCAGAGCAGACAGAGCCTGCTGCAAACTCTCCGCATTCTGGGCTCCAATGAGGCGGGAGACCTCCTTTCCCTTCACATCGAGGAATAAAAATGTGGGAACGCCGATAAGATTCCTCGATTTCCTGAGATAGGCGAATTGCGGATCGGAGATGTCGATCTCTTTTATCTCCACAGCCTTTGCCCTGCATGTGTTTTTAATGTCGTCCATGACGGGAGCCATTTTCTTGCAGATAGTGCAGGTTTTTGAATAGAACTCAACCATGATGGGCTTCCCCGAGGGATAGAGGGGGTCATTCATGGCTTTGCATTCCTTATAGGTATCGTAACCGCCCAGCAGTGTTGAGAAGAAGTGAAGTGCGGCGAAGATAAGGACCACACCGATGATGCGCTCGAACCAGGGAAGAAACCGGCTGGTTTTGTGAATGAAGCCAACGCCGGATTCGGCAAATACGGCAGTAAGCACCAGGGGAATTGCAAAACCCACACCATAGGTTGTAAGATACAACAGCCCCGTGAGGGGATCAGATGTCTGGGAAGCGGTATAGGTGAGGACCGATCCGAGAATTGGACCGATGCAGGGCGACCACCCTGCGGCAAAGAAAAACCCCATGAGAAAAGCTGAAAAGAGCCCAACTTTCTGTAACTTGGAGTCATCCTTCCTCAGTGTGCGATTCATAAAGGGAATTTCAATAACCCCGAGAAATTTCAATGCAAACATGAGCACAAAGATTCCCGCGGTCAACTGGAAGATGGCACGGTACTCCTGAAGAAACCGCCCTATACCCGCCGCCCCCAGTCCCATGAGGGAGAACACCATGATAAAGCCCAGTGAAAACGCGAGGCTCCGTGCGAGCAGTTGTCCCCTCCGGAATCCTTTGACATTCTCAATATCCATCCCCATAAGCGATGAAAGATAAATAGGAATCAGTGGATAAACACAGGGTGTGAGATATGTTCCGAAACCCGCGAAAAGAATTTTTGTAAAATCCATGGCTAACCTTCGTGAATTGGGGTCCAACGTACGTCACGAACCGACGGAAAGGACGATTTAATAAAAATAAGCATGAAAATAATATTTTCAACCCTCTGTGGATAATTTTAGCATGGGTTTACACAATATGCGCATCCATACTCCGATTTATTTGAAATAAATTATTGTTTCAATCTCAGAGCTTGGCGTAAAGCAGCACCGTCACTACCAGTCCATAAATAACGACCGATTCGATGAGGGCCATGCAGAGAAGCATAAGCGGCATCGCGGCGGAGCGGGCACCGGGGTTGCGCACAACTCCGGACACTACCTTGGCGCCGACGACGCTCAGGGAAATGGTCCCACCAAGAACGGCAGCCCCCATAATGCCCATTATGGCAAAAACGTAGGACTCACGAATGTCTTTCTTGGGCGCAGTTGGCGAGGAGACAGATGCAGGGGCCGGTGATTTGACCACCGGGGCAGCACTGGTTTCCTTGGGATTGGTGGGTTCGGCGCCCATGGCCATGGAAGAGAATATTGCCGGGGCAATAACAAAACCAATCAGACTCAAAACTATCAGGCTTTTTTTCATAACACACCTTAATGCTCTGCCGCGAGCGCCATGCTGAAATATACCACAGCCAGCAAGGTAAATACAAATGCTTGAACCAAAGAAACCAGCACCCCGAGAAATAAAAACGGGAGGGGGATCACCAGAGGAATCATAAATGTGAAAATAGCCACCACTTTATGATCGGCGAACATATTGCCAAGCAGGCGGATGGTCAGGGAGAGAGGCCGGGCGATGTGGCTGATAGTCTCAAGAATAATCATCAGTGGCGCCAGAACCAGGAATTCGCCGGTAAATTGTTTAATGTACCCCAAACCATGTTCACGGATCCCGAGGTAATGGGTGAAGATAAAAACCAAAAGGGCCAGCACCAGATTGAACTGAAGGTGGGCCGTGGGAGGATCCATTCCCGGGATGATACCCACAAGGTTGGCCAGCAAAATGATAAGAAATAGCCCGGAAGCCAGGGGGAAAATTTTTCGCGCGTGTTCCTTGCTCTCCATCACAGACAGCACCATGTCGTAAATCGCGCTAAAAAACAGATCAAAGAGTGAAAAGAAGGTGACGTTGGAGGGAGGCACCAGCGCATCATCACGGAGGCTCTGCCGTCGAAATCGGATCCCTACCATGAGAAGGAAAAACATCAGGACGAGGAGGGTGATCACAGGAACAAGGGAGAAGTGCTCCTGGGGCGGCAGATAGTCATTGGACCATGAGCGGCCGAGATACTGGCGAAAAAATGCCTGAAGGTTGTCAAAGCCGGGCAGCAGATCGAACCAGGTGGTGTGTTCTCCCATGAGAGATTGATATACCGATTTTCCCTGTATTGCAATCGGTGAAATTTTGGCCTGATTATGTCTGTCGGAGTGAGTAGCGGGGGACCAGCGCAGGAAGTCCCTCGTGGAATTTATTGCCCTATGGAAACAGGAGAACTGATGGTTTCATAGTTCGTCACCTGTTCCCTGGCTTTTCCCGC
Organism: Myxococcota bacterium; assembly: GCA_018821745.1. GTDB lineage: Bacteria > Myxococcota_A > Polyangia > HGW-17 > HGW-17 > SZUA-580. Next base: position 7,377 of record JAHJLU010000218.1, read on the forward strand.
TTCCCGCACCATGTTCCTGCCACTGCGGCAAGCGTTGACGATATGGATGGGGTGCATCTTGATGATGGCATCCATGTGGGAGATCGCCTGTCGCGAGAAGGAGACAAAGGAGCGGGAATGGGAACGCTCGCTGAGCTCCCGTATCACAGCACCCAATCGTTTTTTCAGGCAATTGGGAGCCGATTGTGACATGGCGCAAGAGGTCAGGATGTTACAGGTTCTATCCAGCTTGTGTTGCTCAGAATATGCCCCCAGAACACAACCTGCCCGCTCGCCGGAGGAAGCAAACATGGTCCGGCACTGTTTTTGAATTTTTCCTTCTCCCTCACGGGCGCCCATGGCGATTGCAACGGTCACTCCCACAAGAATCAGTGTAACAACAATCATTATGGTTTTCATGGCATCCTCCTTGGTTCTCCTACGGGAGACTACGGGGGCACCTATCCCTTTTTTTTCAGGACACTTTCCACTAAGTACCCTGATCGTACCGGTTGAACGTTCAGAAACGTTTGATATCCCCCTTTTTTCAATTAATGCGTGGTTATTTCATAAGGAGGCGGAGCAGTGGCTCCCAGAGGGCCTCCCGCTCTTCTATGACCCCGAAGTGACTCGCGTTGGGATGCACCAGATAGGTGGCACCCGATATGGCGCCGGCCATTTTTCTCATGGTTGCCTCGGGTGTCACCCAGTCCTTGCCGCCTGCAACGACAAGCGCGGGAACAGAAATGGAGCCAAGCACATCCCACCCATTATGGCGACCAAGCTCCAGCAAAGTGGTCCCGTAATAAAGCGTGTTCTCGTCGAGGACAGCCCTGACGTTCTTGCGGATAATCTCCGGGTCAACCTTTGATGAGGTGAACCCGGAAACCGACAGAAACTTCACAAAAGGCTCGAAGTAACGGTACATGGTTTTTTTGAGCAGGACCGGAACAAGGCGGTGTTTGAGAGCTCCGTTGAGGACACTGCGGAAGATGCGGTCCCCAATCCTCCCCATGGAGGCTACATAGGGAAGCCCTGGCGCCCCGTAGAGAAATGCGAGTTTGGTTGCAGCACCTGGATCCAGGCGGTACATCTCCAGCAGGACCGGGACTCCCATGGACCACCCCACAAGGGAATACTGCTCGAGGCCAAACCAGTTGGCGACACTGAGCCCGTCCTTTGCATGCCGCTCAATGGAGAAATCCTGCCGTATAACCGGTTCCGATTCGCCTATCCCACGGTAGTCCCAGGTATAGACACAGAAGTGTCGTGCCAGTTGGGCCATAATTTCGTGCATCCCGAACCAGGGCACACCCACTCCATTGGCAACAATAACCGCAGGACGGGAGAGATTGCCGGTTCGCTTAACGGCGATGGGAGTGCCATCCGAGGCAGGAACAACAAAACTCCCGTAAATTATTCCCCTGAACTCCGTCTCGCAGTATGGTTCACGCTGGGTCATTGAACGGTAACGGACACACTGCCGGTGCCGCTCGTGCGGGTAACAATCAGGACCAACTCGCCGTCGGCAGCCGGTGCAGTAAAGGAAGCAGTATCGCCGGTTATGGGAAGTGGCGTGACGCTGTATTCCTGTGAGCCGTTGTAGACACCGAGAATTCTGGTGTCAGTGGGTGCATCTACCGTGATGGTAACTTCCTGACCTGAGGTGAGGGCATAGCTCACATAGCCATAGGAAGAGACTTCCAGGGATAAAGAGGTTGGAGAACCGAGAGTTCCCGTCACAACCGCAGGCGATGCCGTGAGATCCGTTGTACCCAAGCTTATATAGCAATATTTTCCGGAATCAACAGTGCAATCACGAATGTGGTTTGCAGCAGCCCAGTCAAGAATCAGATCGAAAAAATCACCCCCATCCTCGTCATGGACTGCGCGCGCGTTATTGACCGCCTCGATGCCATCGGCCTCATCGGTGCTCAGATCCGCAAAGAACTCACTACCGAATCGGTCAAGGACATAGGAGGAGAAAATAAACCCGGCCCCGTAACTGAAATAGCGGGAATCTGCGACCAGGAGAGGAGTGTCATCGGAGTGGGATGCCAGGTACTGATTGGCAGCCGGAAGGTCTGTCCAGTACCCTGTGATGTTCATGGCCGCCTGAGAGAAGGTCTCATCGAGCCACCCCTCTTCTGTGGCATCTATGCCGTACTGGATCATGTGTTGAAATTCGTGTGCGAGAACACCGAGCAGATAACTGGAGTTGGGGGCGTGATGCTCACAGTCGATGTAAACCATCTCCGTCATATTGGAGGTGGCACCGGGCAACTGGTTTTCACGCTTGAAATAGCCATCGAAGGCGGTGCCATTGTAAGAGCCCAAGGGAGTCAAAAAGATAATAATGCGAGGGTCGCCGTCCACGTCCGGGGGATCGCCAAAAACAGCGGTTACCTTTTCGTAGATGCCTTCACCACCAACAGTGTCGCCGTCTTCCCACGCTGCCACCACATCGTCAACCATCTCCTGAGTGACCAATTCGTCGGTCCAGGCATCATCGGCTACATAAACGTAAACATTGTCACCCATACCGTAACAGGTGGCAGGAATTTCCACATTCCGTGGAGGCATCACCGTGAGATCGTAATTCCAAAAGTTTTTTGGGGGAGCGGTGCACCCGGTGACATTGTTGGTATTGTTTACGTTATTGGTATTATTGGTGTTATTGACGTTGTTGGTGTTATTGGTGTTATTGACATTGTTGATGTTGTTTTGGTTATTTGCAGCATCGTCGTCGCAGGAGAGCCCCAGGGGGCCTACAAACAACAACATTCCGATGATAAACACTGCCTGTCGTAACATGGGGCACCTGCATTCGTTTCAAACCCGAAGGACTGTCCGGGCCGCGTGGCGAGCCACACTCTATTTTTAATATGCTTTCACCACAAGTCAAGCTGATGGCGAAATTCACTGCACAGCGGCGAAAACTCACGCGCAACCCGTTGATACCACAATGAATAACACATGAGTCCCGCTGGAGAACTACACAACAACAAAACAAATGCCCCCACCAGTGTAAAGGATTGTTCACACTTTCTCCCGATAATCTCGGGAGAACGGGTCACTTGGTGCCGATGAGATCGAAGGAATGGGGGAAATTATCGTCGCATGTCAGATCATCTTCCCCTGACTCCGTATCAAAGCAGCCCGTGACGGCAAAGGAGAAGCTGCCATCGCCATTATCAGTTGCAGTGGTGTACCAGGTCACCTTACGGGTGTCATTGTCGGCATCGTAGTAAGTGAACAGGAATACATAATTGCCCAGACCGTCGTCACCGAGAAATCCAAGACGATCCGCGGACCTGGTGTCTTCCAGCGTCTCGCCATCGGAGCTGAAATCCCAACGATAATCCCACTCATAGACGCCCCTCGCATCGGAGGCCCAGGTGGAAGCGATTTCATAGTAATATCCGTCGTCCATGGCTACCCAGGTCGCATCGGTGAGCATGACGGAGGCATCAAGGGTCTCTCCCACGAGCATATTGTTGACAGCGCCAGCGTCCATAAACACGGAAGCGTTCGCCCCCTCATAACTGTAGACCAGCCGGGAGGGACCGGTAAATGCCGAGCCGTCGGAGCTGTCGATATACTCGAGGGTCAGAGTGCTCGTGCCGCGGTCAACATCGTAGGAGATGAAGCCACCATCACCATCGTCTATGGTGAGTGTGAAAACAGTCTGATCTTCCGTGGTAACGGTGACGGTGGAGGCAAAAGGAGAGAGATCGTCCCCGACAATGAAATCATCTGCCACCATATAAAAATGAGAAGATATAGACGCGTTGGTGTCGTCCGAGGCAGTGAACAGCACGTTTCCGAAGGTGGAGTAGAAGTGCTCGTCGCCATCGGTATCAACCACGGAGGAGGGACTGGTCCCCAAAGTAACCACGGCGGTCCCGCTCACCGTGTCCATGGTGAGATCCACCGCCGTGAGACGCCAGTACCCCGCCACCAGCGTGGTGGGAATATCAGGGTTCACGTTGTTCACGTTGTTCACGTTATTGACGTTGTTGGTATTATTGATGTTGTTGACATTATTGACGTTGTTCACGTTATTGGAAGCTTTTTCTCCAACGGTGCAACCGAACGCCAATAGTGCCGATACTGTTAATGTAAGAATCAAGAATCTGCCTTGCATGGTTTTTCCTCCTGGCCTTAAAATACCGTGTGTAGGTAAGTTAGACAAGTGGTATAACACATAATGTGGTATTGATTTTTGTATTGGAAGCCTCCGCCTCCGCCGTGGAGGCAGAAATGAGGATGTGATGAAAATAACCACACCCAAAGCCCCCCCAGGGGCTGCAGCGCTGGGTAGCGTCCAAAATACGCAGGCGAAACAACCACATGAAGCCACGAGCGTCGCTCCTGCAGAAAAACCGTCAGCGTCCGATACCATCGGTGCGAATGATCCATTGACAGCAGACCTTGTTTCCATGTTAAATGCGAAGGAGATTACACCGGCGCAGGCAGTCGACAAACTGGTCACGCGGATCATCGACGCCACGGGGGCGAAACAGTCAGCCCCCATGAAGGCATTCATGATTTCACAGATGACCACCGACCCCAATCTTCGGGAGCTGCTCAGAAAGATCGGGTTGAACCCCGATGAGTTCACCGGAAATGCCGGATAACCTTCGCGGAGGAAAATTATGAGACGACTTCGAAATATCATCGTTACGCTGTTCCTTATTATGGGACTGTCCGGGCTTGTGTCATGCTCCGATGAGCCACAGGTCAGCGGCCCCACCTCATTTGTCGTGGGGCAGCGGGTCCAGGTGACTCTCTCCAAAGGGACCGAACTGTCCGCAGAGGATTTCACCCTTGTCGATGCCCTGGGCCACACCTACA
>JAHJLU010000219.1 GCA_018821745.1 Myxococcota bacterium
ATCCTCGACACAATAACCGGAATCTTTGGCCCATTCTCTGGCACGGACTAACTTTCCCTCCCCGTAGCAGAGAGGATACTCCAGCTCACCGGAAATACGTCCATGGTCGTCCAGTGGAAAGGTGTTGGCGAGCCAGCCATCGAGCTCATAGGCACTGGACACGTTCTCCGAGAGGTAGCACGAGGAGTTGGTCAAAAGGATCAGCGGATGGCCCCGGGATTTGTGCCAGGCGAGGATCTTTTGCGCTCCGGGGCGGATCCGGTGCCTGACCCGGGATTCAAACCAATCACGCGTTATGCGTTCCAGATCATCGGTGTGCTGCCCTTTATACAGTTGAACAGCTTTGTGATAGGCGCGGTCAATGTCGATGAGGTTGAAATGGTAGAGGGCTCCCCAATACAGAGAGGTGAGGAATTGGAGCGTGCTGATCCGCCTGGTCCGCCGTTCCTCCATGGCGAAGAGGATGCCGCTGTTTGTGTCAATGAGGGTGCGGTCGAGGTCGAAAAACGCTGCAGGTCTGGAGGTATTATCCATGCCCCACAGTGTGGGATGAAGCGTGGAGGTTGTCAAAGAGAATAATCAGGAAAGGAAGATTCGAGAATTGCGTGTTTTTGTGGAGGTTATTGGAGAGGCTCAATCTGCGGCTGTTGGAGACTGGCCTCATAGCGCTCCAGGTCTGAACATTCCAGCTCATCTTCGCGTGACTGTGCCAGATCGGGATCACACTCCTCTTCGGTCTCCACGGTGAGAGTACCTGTTTTTGTTGTCACGTTCCAGATGACGCCGGTGTCGGTTTCTTCCAGAATACCCCTGCGGAGTGTGACAAGACAGATGCTTTCACCATTAAAGGAGGAGGTGGCCATGTACTGGACCCACTGTCCGTCAATTCTGGTGAATGTGGACATAAGGTCGATGCTGTCGTCACAGGTATCGTCGGTATTACCGGTGCATTCATTCCAGGCGATGATAGGGGTGCCAAAAAAGCTCTCGGCGTGGAGTCTGAAATAGGGGTCTGTGATCTCCACATCGGTCCATTCGGGAGTCTCGCAGGTCGCCGACTCCTGATGGGAGATCAGTTCGTAGGTGCCATTGTATTCACTGCCGGCGGGGCTGTCGTCATCGCAACCCACGCTGCCAAGCAGAAACGCTAAAATTATTACTGTTCGAAGGGTCATGGGAGATTCTCCTGATAAAGTAAATCCACAGATGCTTACACCGCAGTGTAGCTCCTTGTGGTTGATTCGGCCAGTTTTTTGGCACTTTTCCCCGGGGAGCTACTGGCCTTTTTTCATGGGCCTAAGGCAACCCCGGGCCGCTCCCGCAACTTTTACCACCCCCCGGTGTCAGAACAGGGGAGTGATGTTTTTTGAGACATTGCATTGGTGGAGGTTCGACATGACCCTGACAAAAGCTCTCACGAAAGGCCGAAATCGCCCCTATATCCTGTTTGGCGCCATAATCACCCTTCTTTTGGTCAGTCTCATGGCGCGGTCCGGTTCAACAGAGGTTGAGGGGAGAGAGAGCGAACCCGCGTTTATCAGGAGTTCCGAGGCAGCTACTCCCCCCACAGCGGAGTCTCCTCCCGATGCCACCGATGGGCAGATAACTGAACTGTAATAAAATCAAAGTAATTTGAGGTGTTTGCCGACTCCCCTCTACCCCGTACAATCACTTCGACAGTCGCCTCCCTCCTCAGCTTGAGTCCCTGAACGCAACATGATATAACTCCTGAGCAATTTTCTTTCGAGAGGCCCTATCCCGCTGAGGAGACTCAGCCAGGTGAACAATGGATATTTATTCAGAATCGCTAAAATCTTTTCTTGAACCTGTCTGGAGATATGTCGAAGACGAGCGGATTTCAGAGATCCTCATCAACGGCCCCGATTCCGTTTGGGTTGAGATGAAGGGGAAGCTCTACAAGACAAAATCCAAGTTTACCGCCAACGGGCTTTTGGCTGCGGCCCGGAACATGGCCCAGTACTGTGGCAGGGTGATCACCGATGAGAAGCCCCGCCTGGATGCGCGCCTCCCCGACGGCTCCCGTATTCATGTGGTCTTGCCCCCCATCGCCCGGTGCGGAACCATTGTCTCCATCAGGAAGTTCTTTCCCGGTGGTTTGACGATTGACCAGATGGTGGAATTCGGCTCCATTTCCGCCGAGATGGCCCATTTCGTGGAGGCTTGTGTACTGGTAAAACAAAACATTGTAGTCTCGGGGGGTACGGGCTCCGGAAAAACCACGCTGCTGAACGTGGTGTCCACCTTTGTTCCCAACGATGAGCGCATTATCACCATCGAAGACTCGGCGGAGCTGCAGCTCCACCAGGAACACCTGGTGCCTCTGGAATCACGGCCGCCCGACGAGAAAGGTCGGTTCGGGGTAAACATGGGGGACCTGCTCCATTCCAGTCTCCGTCTTCGTCCCGACCGTATTATTATCGGTGAGGTCCGTGGTGGCGAGGCCTTTGACTTGCTTCAGGCCATGAACACGGGCCATGGGGGATCCATGTGTACCACCCATGCCAATACGCCCAAGGAGACACTCTCCCGGCTTGAGTCTTTGGCGCTGATGAGTGGGATTGAGCTTCCTCTGGTGGCTGTGCGTTCCCAGGTGGCCGCGGCCATTCAGGTTGTTGTCTCCTGCGCGCGCTTCTCCGACGGTTCGAGAAAGGTGACCCACGTGTCAGAAATCCTGCCACTGAACGAGAAGGGTGACTATCGCGTCCAGGACATCTTTATTTTCAATCAGACGCACAGGGACGAGAACGGGAAAATCCACGGCTATCACACCCCGACCGGGATTGTCCCCAGGCTGCAAAAGAAGCTCCTCACCAATGGCTTTGAAGACATGGTCGATGATTTCTTCCGCCCCGAAAGCTATGGCCTCGTTCCTCCCACCTATTTTGAAACCGGTAATTAACAGAGCTGTCAGACGAATCCTTTCGGCAATCACCCAATAAATACCGACACTGGTAGGTATTCAACAGGCAGTCGCCGAAAAAAGCTTTTAACCAATTGTGATTACTATTAAAAATCGAAAAGTTCGGCTGTGTGAAATATTCATCCAGTGTGAAAATATGATACAGTCCTGGCCTTGAAATTGCTGAGGGCAACCCGTTGAAAAGAGACATAATTCAAATCTCAGTACAGCCAAATTGCATTGCAAGTATATTGGACCGATTTTTGCAAGAATGGCTCGTGACTATGAGCCGCCTCAGGCTAAGGCGAGGGCACTTGCCCAGAAAGTACGTAACATGACCAACCAGGAAAAACTACTCGAGCGAGCCAAGTCATCTCTTGCAAGACTCGATAATTCTTATGCTTATTTCCCAGAAGAAGACACTCCGCTCTTCGTCAGAGGCAAGGGATGCCGCCTGTATGATGCCGATGGAAATGAATATCTGGATCTTGTGGCTGGCTACTCTGCCCTGAATCAGGGACACACCCACCCCAAGATGATCTCTTCTCTCATGAAGCAGGCCAATCGTCTGACACTTACCAGCGCCACCCTCTCAGACGTGAAAGTTATTCTGGCGGAGAGACTGGCAGCGCTGTCACCCATCCCTGACTCCCTGGTTCACTTTGACCTTGGTGGAGCACGGGCGGTAGAGGGAGCTAAAATTCTCACCACTGCCTACACCGGAAAGCCCAAGGTGATCTCCTTCTCCAACTCCTTCCACGGTCGTTCCACGGGCTCTCTGTCACTGTACAACGCCGACACATTTCAGCATCTGTGGAATGTGCCCCGCGATTACTACACCGTGAACTATCCCCACTGCCATCACTGCCCCGTGGGAAAAGAGAAAGCCTCCTGCAAGTACGAGTGCCTGAATAAGATCCAGGAAACCCTAGATACCTATCACGATATCGGTGGGATTATCGTTGAGCCCGCCCTCGGTGCCCGTGGCTACATCTTCCCTCCCAAGGGATTTTTTAAACGCATCAGGCGAATCTGTGATGAGCACGGGCTTCTGTTCATCGACGACGAGGTCCAGATGGGTCTTGGCCGCCTCGGTAAAATGTTTGCCTGTGAGGCCTACGACACCGTGCCGGATATTATCCTCCTCTCCAAATCTCTCGCGGGAGGGATGTGGCCACTCTCGGCCATAATCGGTCGCAAGGAGATCATGGAGCGAATTCGCCCCGGTGTTCTGGGGTCAACGTTTGCGGGTGCTCCTCTTGCATGTGCTGCTGGCATCGCCGCATTGGATGTTCTCGAAGAGGAACACCTCTGTGACCGTGCAGTGGAGATGGGAGCCTATTTTACCGAGAAGCTCAGGGCAAGACTTGAGAATTACAAGGTAGTCGGCAATATTGACTCAATCGGCCTGGCCATCGGCATTGAGCTGCAGCTGCCCAACGGAGATCCCGCAACTGAAGAGACCCAGAAGCTGCAGTTGCTCGCGCTCCGCAACGGATTGTTGCTCCAGCGGGGTGGCCCTTCAAAAAATATCATCAATCTCATCCCCGCACTGATCATTACCAAGGCGGAGATAGACGAGGCGGTTGACCGGTTCGAGAAGTATCTCAACATGGTCCTCAAAGAGCCTGAAGTTATCGAAAATTTCACACGCTCTGCGGAAAAAATTGCCAACTGAGGCGATTCATTCTCATACGACTTGCACCAGATGAACAGGTGGTTATAATCGGAACCTGGGCAGTGTTCTGTCATGGGTCTCCCGGTTCCGAATATTATTGCGCCATGGTGGTGTATTTTCGGCAACTCCCATGTGTCTCCCCTGTCTCTTAGTGGAATATGAAACGATACCTCCTCTTGATCATGACCCCTCTCACCCTCTTTTCCGGGTGTATCTCCCAGAGGACTTACTCCACTCCAGTCCACAAGCACCTGTTTTATGAGGTGGAGATCAAAAATGATGTCACCAGGCGCATCCGGGTACACTCCAAAACCATTGGAACCACAGTAACCCTCCGGTTTTCCGAAGAAAAATTCTGTCGGAATGTGGAATATGATGTGGAAAAACTCTCTATTACGAAAACCTATCAGGCGCCCAACGCAAAGTACTTCATGGGCATTGGAGGGCTCCTCATGGCGCTGTCCCTGCCATCTTATTACATGGGGTTTTTTCGGAGCGAGGGATCAGCTTCTGCAGTACATATCGGGATTGGATCCGGCCTCTTCTTTCTTCCCGGCCTCGCTCTTTCAGCCTATTCTTTTTATCGCCTCTCACAGGAACGATCAGAGACCCAGGCCATAGGACAGGTGCGGCGGGTGATCAAATCAAGGGAGTATCCCTGTGGTGTCCTTGTGCTCAAGGGCGAGCACAAGGTGGAGATTCTGACCAAGAGTGGTCCCCATGTGGTTGGGGTCATTCATGGGACAGGAACCGCGACGTTTGACATCAAAATGGCCAAACCCCTGTACAGCGAATCCAGGCAGGATTTTTATTACGAGGTCTTTGTGGATAAGGAGAGCGTTGGGCTTATCTATCCTTTCACCTCCAGAACCTCGGGAGCAAAGTCCACTGAGATG
>JAHJLU010000220.1 GCA_018821745.1 Myxococcota bacterium
GAGATTCTGGGCACCCACCTGGGGAACTCAGCTTTCCACGCCACGAAGATTGACGTGGACCACCTCTCCTCGGAGATGGTGCGCTTCTTTGACACGGTGGAGCGGCGCCACAAAGTGGGCAGGGCCCAGATGGCCGACTCCATGCTTTTTGTCTCCCATGAGACCTTCACCCCCGCCCGCGGTGGCAGCGCCGCAGCTGAGATCACGGCGCTGAAGTCAACCTTCCCGGACCACTACGGTAAGATTCACATCACCAACACCAAGGGATACACTGGCCACACCCTCGGCGCCGCCCTGGAGGACGCGATCATGGTCAAGGCCATGCAGACGGGGACCGCGCCTCCCATCGCAAACCTCAGGAGCATCCCCGCAGAGTTCGCGGATCTCAACTTCACGACCACAAAAAAACAGCGGCACTATGAGTACGGACTCCACCTGGCGGCGGGGTTTGGTTCCCACTTCTCCTTTTTGTGCCTCAGACGCATTGAAGAGAAGAAGTGTGAAGCAAACAAAGAGTACACCGGCTGGCTCCGGTCCATCTCCGGGAACAGTGCGCCGTCCCTCAAGGTCATACACGGTGCGCTCTGCGTGGAACCCACGGAAGAGGTTGTGCTCAACACGGCCAGTGTCGAGCCCGCTGCGGTGCTGCCCGACGCAGCATTCAATCCCCTCGACCAGATCCAGGGGATTATCGCGGAGCAGACGGGATACACCCCCGACATGCTTGGGATCGAGCTCGATCTGGAAGCTGATCTGGGCATCGACACGGTCAAGCAGGTGGAGATCTTCGCCAGAATCTCCGACCATTACAACCTCGCGGTCCCCCAGGACATGAAGCTCTCGGAGCTTAACACTATCGCAAAACTCAGCGAATATATCCGCGCCAAGGCTGACAGCCAGGCCCCCGCGGCTTCCTCCCCGGTGGAGGCGGCTCACGTGGAGACCGGCGGCGCCGCACCATTGGATGCCATCAGGGAGATCATCGCGGAGCAGACGGGATACACTTCTGACATGCTTGAGAGCGAGCTGGATCTGGAAGCTGATCTGGGCATCGACACGGTCAAGCAGGTGGAAATCTTCGCCAGAATCTCGGACCACTACAACCTCGCGGTCCCCCAGGACATGAAGCTCTCAGCTCTCAACACCATCGCAAAGCTCAGCGAATACATCCGCGCCGCGACCAGTCATGAACCGGCTGCCCCTGTCACCGAGGCACCTGTTGCGCCAGCTTTGATTCCCGAGGCCGTTGAAAGTGCGTCCCCAATTGCCCGCCTCATTGTGACGCCCGTGAGAACTCCCCGCCCGCTGGAAACCCACACCATCTTTTCAGGGCGCACCTTCCTCATGACCCTTGACAGCCATGGATTCGCCGCCGCACTCACCACTCGCATCACCGACATGGGCGGCACGGTGCTGACCCTTGGCCGGGGAGGCAATTGTGAGCTCCCCCCGTTCAACCCACTCCATGATACGTGGAGCGACAGGGTCGGTGAATACGCGGCAACCGTCAGCGGTCCCATCTCGGGGATCATCCACCTCGCCCCCCTGGACGCATACTTTGCAAACAACCGGGAAACGCCCCGTGACGCGATCCAGAGTTCTGACTCCCGGTCGGACCGCGACAGCTCGATCAAGGGCTTCTTTGTTCTTCTCAAGGCGCTGCTGCCACACCTTCGTCACCCTGACACCCTCGTGGCGACCATGGGATTCAACAGTATCGTCTTCCCCTATGCGCCGGGCAAACGCCCTATACATCCCACCTTCGCGGGGCTGAGCGGCATGCTCAAGACGCTCAACAAGGATCTCCCCGGGACCCTGGTGAAGGCCGTGGACTTTGATTTCGAAACCCCCCTTGAAAGAATCGGGGAGATCACGGAGCTGTTCATTGCGGAGCTCACCTGTGGCTGTCCCAAAGTGGAGACGGGATACACTGACAAGGAGCGCTACACCCTCTCGCTCAGCCAAATCGCCGCCACCGAGGGCGAGGCGATGGTCACCCGGGGTGACACCCTCCTTGTAACCGGCGGTGGCAGGGGGATTACCTTCGCCATCCTGGAGGCGCTGGTGGCGAAATATCACACCAACCTGATAATCCTGGGCCGCAGCGATCTGGAGGCGGTTGATCCGCGGTTCCTCGCCCCGGAGGCGACAAAGACCTCCATCTTTGAGCTGCTCAAAACATCCATGGCGGGTGAAAAGCCTGTTGCCGTGAGAAATGCCCTGGAGCGGGTCGAGAGAGTGAGGGAGACCCTGAGAAACCTGAGCGCCCTCAGAGAGAGGGGCGTCTCGGTCACCTACCACAGCGTGGACGTCACGGACGCCAAGGCCGTCGCATCGGTTCTTGCCCCCCATGCCGAGATCACCGGGATACTCCATGGCGCTGGCCTTGATGAGAGCCAGATCTTCGAGAAGAAGAGCCTCGCCTCCTTCAACAGGGTCTTTGACACCAAGATTTCCGGCATGGAGAATTGCCTCGCCGCCTGCAGGGAGCGACCGCTCCAGTACGTTATTGCCTTCTCATCGGTCACCGCCCGGTTTGGAAACGAGGGACAGATAGACTACACGGCCGCCAATGATATGCTGGGGAAAATCCTCCAGGCCCAGGCGATGGAACACCCCGGGAGGAGACACAAGGTTGTGGCGTGGACCGCATGGGAGGGCACGGGGATGGCCACCGACCCCACGGTGCACAAGGTCCTTGAGCAGCGGAAACTGACCTTCCTGCCCATGGCCGAGGGCGTGTCGCGGTTCATGCAGGAGCTCCTTGACCCGGCTCTTGAGGCGGTCATCTCCGGGATGGATCACGCCTTTGACCTGGATAAAATGCTCGATGCAGGGACACAAAGCACTGAGAATGTGGCGCCCTTCCTGGACCGAGTCGTCACGTCGTCGGAGCATCACCGGCAGTTCAGCAGAGTCCTTGACCTGGCCAGGGATAAGTTTATCCTTGATCATGCCAAGGATGACATCCCCATCTTCCTGGGCGCCACGGGGATTGAGACCATGGCGCAGGCGGCACGGGAACTCATGGGGGATCAGCTGCACCTCACGGCCCTCTCGGACTTCTCCATCCCATACGGCATCAAAATTCTGAAGCAGCGTCCCAAGGAGATCCTGCCCGAGAGCAGTCGCATTGATGCCACCACGTGCCGCTCGAAAATTACCTCGAAGTTTGTCAACCCCCTGGGGGAGGTGGTGGGAGAGCCCAAGCTCCACTACCAGGGCACCTATCACTTTGACACGGTACCTCCCGAGGGGAAACGCATCACGCTGCCCTCCTTCAAACCAATCACCCTCAAGGGAGCGTTCAAGGAGCTCATCTATCACCCCTCCCGGCTTTTCATGCACGGCGTCTTTGACTCCCTGCACGGGATCGCCTCCTTTGACAGCGAGCTCCTTATTACCCGCACCGGTGATATCAGTGGAGAAGAGTTCTTCACGGGCGAGCGGGATCCCAGGTTCATGACCGACGTGGTTATGCTGGACGCCATGTTCCAGACCGGGGGGCTCTTTGAGTTTCTCTCCACCGACGAGATGGTTCTCCCCTACAATATCAAAAAGGCCACCTTCCTGAAGAAACCGCAAAAGGGCGCCGAATATTACTGCCTCACCCACAAGACATCGTCGGGAGAGAAGACCAACACCTACCAGCTCTCGCTTGTGGATGCTAAGGGGGAGGTCTATGTGGAGATTGAGGATTTCCAGATGGTAAAGGTGAGAAAGCTGGAAGAACAGCACAGCATAATCCCGCAAATAGTGAACTGAACGCGCCACCTCAAGGCTGTCGCGAGGGCAGGTGATGCCGTGGATATCATGGAATATTATGACATAATGTGTGGAGTCACCGTGGGTGTCGTTCCGATAGACCGATTTATCAGGGCGCTGCTCCCGGCGGTGGACCACACGGCCTACTCCACCATGGGGAGCATGCAGTTCTCAGAAGCCACTGCGTGGCAGGCGCTCTGCGGGGACCATACCACCCTCAACGGTTTTTCAACCCTCAAGCGACAGGTGGAGTGGTTGTGCGGCAGATATGCGCTGAAGCGGATCCTCACGCGGCAGTTTCCTTCGGTGACCCAGCCCCACAGCATCCATGTGGCCCGTGAAGAGAAGGGCGCTCCCTTTTTACCGGAGTGGCCCCACCTCGCCGTCTCCATCGCCCACTCCAATAATTATGCGGGCGCCGCCCTGTGCACGATCCCCGGCATCTCGGTGGGGTTCGACCTGGAAAAAATAGTGCCCAGGGATCTATCCTATCTTATTAAGGCGGGATTCTCCCCGCGAGAGGCGCAGCAGCTCGATCCCCACGATTATGCGGCAGTCTACAGAAACTGGACCATGAAGGAGGCCTACCTCAAGCTCACACGGCAGGGATTCCACACCCCCCTGAACCAGGTGGAGATTTTTGGAGGAGAAATCTACTTCAAAAGTGAAAAGGTTGCAAACCTGGTAACAACCACCACCACCCTGCCCGGGGATCATATCTTCACCCTCTGCCACAACACCGGTGCATAGGGGTATTGCGCTGGTCCCCATATTTCAATGTTCTGATTGATTACATCATGTTCCTGGCAGTTATTAGACTGTTATCTTAGGTGTATTTCGGATTAAATGCAAATTGGGGCTTCTCGCCCCAAACCCGAGGTCAAGGGGCCTCTGGCCCCCTGACGACCCCCGCTGGGCAGCTGAACAAACGAAAGACTCGGCTTAGGAGTCTTTATTACGTTTGTGAAGTCTTCGCCAGCAGGCTAGTTTTGTAAGTTATGCACGGTGCCTGTGTTTCTTCGAAACATGCTGGCTCACCGCCCAGACCCTCCCTTGACGGCCATGGGGGACTCTTCGTCCCCCCTGGACCCCCTCCTGCTATGCCTTTCAGTTCCTCATGTCTTATCCTAACTCTTATAAATAAGGAACTGAAACGTTTCCCCTACTCCCTTAAATGCTAGAGCCGTTTTTATCTTGAAATCTGACCCCATTTTTCAGTCCCTTTGTCAAAGGTAAGTCGTTATCAATCATGAGGCTTCCGCAGGAACGACGTGAGAAGCGCAACGGCAGGGAGTGAGGGAATGAAAAATGTTGGTTTGAATGTCCACGGAAGAAACATGCCCGTTAATTGGTCGCCGCTCTGGTGGACGCGGGGAGCGGGGATCAGGGGGTCTGGTAGGAGAGGGTGCCCGAGGGGGAGGAGATGAAGCCGTTTATCACGGTGACGGGGACGTCAACGCCGGAGCCTGCTGGCAGGAGGCAACTGAGGCGGTTGTGGGGATTCATAAAGTCGTGGGTCACACCGGTGCAGGGACGCCCACCCACGAGGACCGAGGCCCCCGAGGCGCCGAAGTTCATTCCATCAATGTAAATCATAGTTCCGCCCTCTTTGGGGCAGTCGTAGGTGGGGCCTTCCAATGACCCGGGGCAGCCCTCGACGCCGGTCACCGCGGGAGCGGCGTAGGAGAATCCCAGCGGTGGCGCCTCACATCCATCCTGGCGCACTTGCACCATGGCGGGCCCCACGCCCTCGGGGAGGGTGAAGGTGAGCACCGTTGCGCTCACGAATACTGAGGGAGCGGTGGCTCCGTCCACGAGCACCACGGTGGAGGGAGTGAAGCCGCTTCCGGTGATGGTCAGGGTGACGCCACCCATGGTGGGACAGTCTTCGGTGGTTGCGCCACTGTCCATGCAGCCACTGATGCTGTCGAGGGTGGGGCAGGATGCGGGGAAAAAGAGGAGGTCGGTGCCGTCGACCACGACACCCGGGAGGCGGAGCTCCAGGTGGGAGGGGCCCATGGGGATGTCGTCGGTGGAGAGGTTGGTCCACACCTTGCAGCCAATCTGCTGCCCGCTCGCATCTTCGGTGAGCACCGCGTCCACGCATTCCTGTTCCTGGGTGCCATCGGTGTAGAAAATGTCCACATAGTCGAGCATGCCCCCCGGGATGCCCGTCGCGTCGAACCACACCCGGGCAGGAAGCTCCGTCAGGACCAGGGTGGCGTCGCCCGTGTCCTCCTCGCTCAGGCGCAGGGTTTTGTCGATGATGGAGGGGGTTGCGTAGGTGATGGTGGAGGTGGTGGGTCGTGCTTCTATGTCGGCTATCCGCACATGTACCTGGTAGGGGCCGCCGAGTCCGCGGCTGAGGAAGCACTGGATCAGGTTGAAATCCTGGAACGCGACCAAACACTGGAACTCGGTGCCCGTGGGACCGTAGGTGACAACGGCTAGGTCGGTAAAATTCATACCGGTGAGGGTCAGGGTTTCTCCGCCCAGGGGATCCGCGTCAGTGATGCTGGAGAAGTCGTCCACCACGGGCCCCGTGAAGGAGACCGCGCCATTGAGGGAACCGCTGCGGCCCCCCACGGTGACCGTCAGGGGGAGGTCCCAGCCGCCACTCGCGGAGGCGCAGTTACACTGTATCTCCTGGTGGCTCATAAGAGTCACATTGTCGCAGGGGATCCCCCCCACATCCACAGAGACGGTACCAGAGCCATCCCCGAAGTTTTCACCGGTGACGGTGAGTATTTCCCCACCAGTGGTACTGCAGTCCCTGGTGACGGAGCCGTCATCGATGCATCCATACACAGAGGTGACGGATGGGTTGTAAAAGGCCAGGGCGGTGGTGGCACGCTGGGTGTAAATGACCTCGCCGGCTACTACGGTAGTGGTCATATAGGGGGCGCTGGTGCCGTCCACGGCGAGGGAGAGCTCCATGGTGTCGGCGCCCTCGGGGGCTGTGAACTCGATGCGATCCGGGGTGTAGAGATCGGGGGTGATGATGAGCCCCGTGACGGTGTTAATGAGGACCTCGGCAGCACCGTCGCCGAAGGAACCGGTGAGTGTCACTGTTACACCGCCC
>JAHJLU010000221.1 GCA_018821745.1 Myxococcota bacterium
AGCCGCCGCCGGAATCATATGAATAACAGAAGAGACGGGGTTTCTGAACCGGCGCACGGTCTCTTCCAGGCGCTCGGCAATAAAAGCGAGTGAGGGGGGACGTCTTCGCGGATCCTGCGCCAGACACGACTCAACCAGATTCTTGAGATCAACGGGGAGATCGGGTCGGACGGATCCGATGGACTTGCGCTTTCCTTTGATTTTGTTCTGGATAATGGTCTCGGTCCGGTTGCCCGCGTAGGGGGGGGCGCCTGTGAAAAATTCGTAGAGCACGGCACCGAAGGAGTAGACGTCGGCGGCGGTTGTGGGTTTCTCTCCCAGCAGCAGCTCGGGGGCGATGTACTCGGGAGTTCCAAGGGTGATACCCGGTCTCGTCAGATCTTCTTCACCTCCGATGGAGGATTTGGAGATGCCGAAGTCAAAGAGTTTGAGTTGCTCTTCACCCTGGTGGTTCTTCACCAGATGCATGTTGTCGGGTTTGATGTCCCGGTGGATCAGGCCTGCTTCGTGGGCGGCCTGGATACCCCGCGCCAGCTGGGCGCCAAGATTACAGGCCCGCTCTGTCTCCATGGGCCCCTCGGAGATGACATCACTCATGGACTCTCCTTCGAGGAGCTCCATGACTAAAAAGGGCTGAACCCCGGAGATGAAACCGTAATCGAGCACAGAGACCACAGCGGGGTGCACGATCCGTGAGGCCGCCTTGGCTTCACGGTTGAAACGCATCTCAGCTTCTTCGGGCGCCATGGTGGTTTTGGGTTCCAGGATCTTGATGGCCACGCGCTTGCCGATGGCCTCCTGCAGTCCTTCATACACCTTCCCCATGCCGCCTTCACCGAGAATTCTGGTGATGAGGTAGCGGCCCGCGACCCGATCACCGGGGCGAATGCTCTTTTTCTGGGCATCGGATTTCCATTCACGGTAATCCGCCAGGGTGTCGTGGCGGATTGCTTCCGCTTTCGCAACTTCGTCGGCAAAGAGGCTTTGGATAAAGCGGGAGGCGTCGCCCGTATCGGTGCCGGGATATTTCCGTGAGAGATAGGTACCGATAATGGAGACGACGTCGTCGCCGGAGGGGCGCAGAAAAGGCTCGGGGTTGAGCATGGAGAGTACAATGGTGTCCAGCTCATCGTCGCCGCGGCCGGCAATTACCGACGGCTTCTCGATGGTGGGACCTTTCCCCCGCTCCCTGAGTTTTTCCACGAGATTGTCTTCTTCATTCTGTTCGAAAAGTCTCCTTCCTGTGATGAGCTCCCACAGCACGATGCCAAGGCTGTAGATGTCGCTTTTTGCGGTGAGGGGTTCGCCCCGGGCCTGTTCCGGTGAGAGATAGGGCATTTTTCCGTAAATGACGCCGGGTTTGGTCAGCCGTTTTGTGGAGGAGGAGAGGGCGAGACCAAAATCCAGGACTTTCATTTCACCGGAAAAAGTCAGCATGAGGTTGGGGGGGCTGATATCCCGATGGACCAGCTCGAGATTCCGGAAATCATGAGCATAGGCCAGGGCCTTTGCCGATTCCTTCGTCATGAACAGGATAACTTCCAGCGGGAAGGGAACGCGCTTTTCCGCACAGCGGTTCCACATGGATCTCAGGTTTTCGCCTTCAATGAGCTCCATGGCCATATAGGCCTGCTGGTCCACAATGCCCACATCAAAAACAGAGACGAGGTTCGAGTGGTTGAGCCTCAGACTGATGTCAACCTCGCTCCTGAATCTGAGAAGGGCATCGGGGCTGCTGCTCTGGGGGAGAATTCTCTTCAGGGCACAGAATTTTTCCCAGCCAGCATCTCCATAGATAGAAAGGAATACCTGTCCCATGCCACCCCTTGCCAGGGGTTGCGTCAGAACATAGCGACCGAATTGGGTGAAGTTATAATCTCTCATGTGTCTACATTATCCTACATTGTGGTAGCAATCAATTTTTTGTTCATTATTTTTTAAAACACTGAATTGTAAGGCTAAAAAAGTAGAGTCTCCCGCTTGTTGGTGCATCTGATTTTCTGAAAAAATGGTGGTAAATTTCTTCCATCTGGGCTTTAATGCAGGCCAAGATCACATGGAAGCCGATAAAAAAGACCAAAAATATAAGATAATCAAAAAGCTTGACTCAGGCGGCATGGCCGAGGTCTTTTTGGCTGAAATGGAGACGGTAAAAGGTTTTAAAAAGACCGTCGCAATTAAAAGAATCCGCCCAAGCCTCATCCAGGAAGAAAAATTTGTAAAAATGTTCATGGATGAGGCGAGACTGAGCCTCTATCTGCAGCACGCCAACATCGCCTCCATTTTCGATGTGGGGATGAGCGACAAGCACTTCTTCATTGTAATGGAGTATGTAGAGGGTCTTAATCTCAAGAGTATCCTCGAGCTGCTCCAGAACCCCACGCTCCCCCCGCAACTGGCTGTCTTCATCATGCAGAATGTGTGTGAGGCTCTCCACTATGCCCACACCCTCAAAGACAGCTCCTCGGGGAAGCCTTTTCATATTGTGCACCGGGATATCAGCCCTCCCAATATTCTCATTTCCAAGGCAGGGGAGGTCAAGTTGGTGGATTTCGGTCTCGCCAAAGCCTCCTCCCAGGATGAGAAATCCGAGCCGGGACTGATCAAGGGGAAGTACAGTTATCTCTCCCCCGAAGCGGCCGCCGGACTCGAAGTGGATCACCGCACCGATATTTTCGCCACGGGGATCATTCTTTTTGAACTCATCACCGGGCGTCGCCTGTTTCTCGGAGAGAACAACTATGAGACGGTGCTTCAGGTAAAAGAAGCCCACGTCCCGAAACTCTCGTCCCTGGTTCCCCATATCCATCCGGAGCTGGATCGGATTGTTGCCAAGTCTCTGGAGCGGGATCCCGAGAAACGCTACATGAACGCCTCCGATATGGGAGATGACCTCACCCAGGTCCTCTTCACCATGGGGAAAGCGGTCACCAAGCGCGATATCTCCAAATATGTCCTTGAGGCCCTCGAGATCAAGAAGCGGCAGGAGCCCTCCATGCTTATCTCCCGGGACTCACTGCTCAAGGAGTTCATCGAGGACGAGATCAACCAGTTGATCTCCGTGGGCGAGATCGGCGATGATCTGGCCCAGCCCGGGGCGTCACCTCTGGATCTGGGAACCCTCTCGGGAGCTGAACTCCTCAAAACAGAGCACGCTCCTTCGGCCGACACCCTCTCGGCTCTCGTCACCGATGATCTTTCTCCCCATACGCCGGTGCAGCCCGGTGGTATTCCTTTGGCAGAGATGCCACGTGAGCCTTCTTCCAATCCCATGAAGACCACGCCTTCCCTGGACGGTGACAGCCCACCCCAGGGGATCTCCTATCGCACCTCGACCCCCATCTCCTTCACAAAAGCCGGAGCCGAAGATGAAAGCTCCCATGTTGTCAAATGGGTGGTGATTGTGGTGCTGCTCATGGGGGTGGTTGGTTCCGCCCTCTTTATGCTGCTGAAGTAACTCCATCGAGCATTTCAGTTTTTTGAAAACAACTGAGGGCGGTATTTATTTTACAATAGATGTGTGGATGAACGGGAGAAAGGAGCGTCTAAGAGGAGGATTTGGCGATCATGTGCATGGTGAAAGTCCATGATTTGCTGAATTTTTTTGATTCAGCATCGGAGGCCTTGCGGCGGATACCACGGACGCAGGAGGTGAAGTACGAGGCACCGAAGCCCGAGACTCCCGACACGGAGAGGCTGCCGCCGGAGACGCTGACAGTGACACGGACAGACTTGGTGCCTGCACCCACGAGACCTTTGGCACCGGCCTTTTGGAAGCACGCGATGACGCGGTATTTGACACCACCCATCATCTTACGGATTCCAAGGGGCGCACCGCCGGGGATCAGACCGGAAGCCGAACCTGTGACTGTTGGGGGCTTGGCGCGTTCAGGTGCCATGGAGTCGGTGCTGATGACAGGAGCCTTGATCATGATGGGGGCGATCATGATGTTGCCGATCATGGTGGTGGGGATCACGAACATGCCCGTGGGGATCTTGACATCGATCTTGATGTTGTTCACGCCCGTGGGGAGGCTTGAACCCTTGGGGCCCTTGCGGCCGCCCGTTCCTGTGACACCGGAGGAGCCGTATTCGTTGTCGGAGGTGGTGCTGCCCGGGGTGAATTTCCCGTGGGTGGCCACGGTGCAGGTTGCGCCAGTACAGGGTGCCGAGGCGATGTCTTCTTTGACCGGGCTGCCCGCGTCGCCATTGTTGACCGTGACATTGCCGGGGATAACCATATTATTGGTACCGGGAATGTTCAGGTTGCCCACGTTGGGGATGGCGTCGACCTTGATGTTTTTAATGCCCTCGAGGGTCTTGCTGTCGATTTTGATGTTGTTGATGTTTTTGGTGATGCTGGAGATTTTGTTGTCGATGTTCTCCTTGGTGGCGGGGCCCACGTCTTTGGTGTCGCTTCTGACTACCGTGGGTTTGGCCTTGGCATCGGCTTTCTTTTTGTCTCCGTCGGCGTCGCCCTTGCCTGAGTCTTTGGCGGACTTGTTTTTATCGTCCAGATTCTCCTTCATGGCCTGCTCATGGCGCTTGATGGCGCGGGAGATGAGCTTGTTGGCTGCCTCGGAGTTGGGTTTCCACTGGGGATCATAGAAGTGGTTCATGGCCCAGATGACGCCGCCGGTGAGGAAAGCGGAGCCAAGGATGGCCAGAAGGAAGACGGCGCCGAGCCAGTCCTTGAGGGCGTAGAGGCCCCACATGACATGGGGAAGCTGGGGCTTGGGGAGCTCGGGCGGAGGTGGTACAAAGTGGAAGAGGAGTGTGATTTCTCCTATGACCAGTTTGCCGCGGGAGCAGGAGGAGAGATCGAGCTGGTTGTAGGGACCATTTTTCGTGACAAAATCCCCGCGTTCCAGGATCTGATTGAGAGTGAAAATTTTTCCATCGAGGGCCAGACGAGCGTCCATTCCCTTGACGAAGTTCATTATATATCCGTTTTTCCGCTCCTCGAAGACCCGGAAACTTTTGGGGAGATCACGGGAGGGGATCAGGAAGGTATTGTCGGCTCCACGACCAACGGAGATATGTCCACGGTTCTTCAGGAGGCGCTCCTCCATGATTCTGCCGTTCTGAACAATACCAATCCTGAGAATCTTTTTCTGGGCGGCGGTATCCACGTTGAGTGCTGAAGTGGATTTCCTTGGGCGGGTGGCAGTCATAATGATACTCCCTAAGAGTTAGTCTGTAACCCAAGCGGATACTTCTGTTTTACTAAAAGCACCTGCTCGGTTTTCACTTCTCAGTGGCAAAAGTTTAGCACCACTGAGGCTCAAAATCAAGGTAGCAATAGAGTAAGAATAGCAGTTTTGCGGACTTTTCACTATTCTTGTTTCTGCTCATCCCATGCTGGCGTGATGAGTCTGAATGGTAAGTGCTACCATCCCTTTTTCATCTTCTCACTCACTTTTTTTTGTTTTGGGATCACGACGCGCTACTGGCGGAAGAGATAGCGCAGGGAGCGGGGGATTGGATCACCCAGGAGGGCCTTGCGGTCCATCAGGTGGCGGTGACGCTCCCAGTCCTTCTCGATCATGGGCGGATCCGCCACGGGGACGGGCCCCTTGTGGGATGTCAGGGTGTGGGTGTACTCCATGGTCACCTCAACCTCCCGCTGATCCTTGCGTTTCCCCTTGAGCGTGAAGGCGATGACGGCCCCCAGGGGAATCCCGTTTGTGTCCTTGTCGAAGCTGCCTGTGATGGACACGAGGGTGGGACTGTCCAGCAGATCGCCTCTGCCGTGGGGAGTGGGGTTAACCCCGAGGGTGCGGCGCAGGCAGCCTCCGGAGGCATCGGGGCAGGGTTTTGGATCGGAGATGAGGGTGAAGGGGGCGATCAGCCCCATAATCCCGGAAAAGGTGCCGTAAATTTGCTTCACGCGGCTCTGGGCCTCCTCGGGGACATAGGGGTGGCAGAGATATTTCTGGTATCGCAGCCTCACACACATCTGCTGTCCCTGTACTGTGAACTCCACACCGTCGCCGGAGGAGAGATCCCGACGCCCGTGGATGTTACCCCGGGGGTCCATGGTGAGGGTGAGATCTTCCTCCATGGAGAGGCGCTTTTTGGGAAGGGTGTACCCCTTCTTTGGGCCGTCGGCGGCGGTGGTCTGTGTGAGGTGTACCGTTGTTTTAATGTGGGCCTTGTAGGTGAGGGATCCCTTGAGGTGGACCAGGTCGGAGAAGCGCTGGAGATTTGGGGCAGGGTTCCCCTGGGCGGGGGATTTGTTGTGGCCTCCCGAGGAGGGACCGCACCCGCTGAGGAGGAGAATGCACAAGAACAGAGATCGTACCATGACCTGGGGTTATAAAGGGAAAGCCCTCAGGATGGAAGGGGGAGAAGGCGCTTTTTCACGCCGGCGGTGTGGGGTTGTTCCGTCACGGCCACGGGAGATTCATCCCTGACGGGGTGACGATCCATGCTCAGCAGAATGCCCAGGGCCAAAAAAGAGAGGAGGATGGAGGAGCCTCCATAGCTCACGAAGGGCAACGTGATGCCCTTGGAGGGGATGAGGTTCATTACCACGCTCAGGTTTATCATCGCCTGGAGAATGATGGTGAGGGTGATGCCGATGCACACATAGAACCGGAACAGGTTTTTGCGGTGTCTCAGGGCGATGCGGACCCCGGAATAGAAAAAGAGCGCGTACAGAAACAACAGCACCATGGTCCCCACAAACCCGAACTCCTGGCCGATCATGGCGGCAATGTAGTCCGTGTGAGCTTCGGGGAGGAACTCCATTTTATAGGGACCGTTTCCCAGTCCGAAGCCGGTGACAGTCCCGCTGCCGAAGGCGTCAAGAGAGCGGATGATCTGATACGCCGCGTCCTGGGTGAAGTGCTGGGGATACAAAAAGGGGATGATGCGTTTGGAGAGTCGCCAGCCTCCAGCCACATAGAGCCACAGGAGGGGGATGGTGACGGCCCCCGCCATGAGAAAGTAATAGAGCCTCGACCCGGCCATGAAGAGCAGCGCGGTGGCCACCGTGAGGAAGAGCACCGCCGAGCCGAAGTCGTTCTGCTTGAGCAGCAGAAAGACCATGGCGCCCACCACCAGCATGGGCTGGGCAAACCCCTTCCACATATCCTGCATAATGTGAGCACGCTTCTCCAGAATGACCGCCAGGTACACGATGAGCGCGATCTTGGCTGCCTCCATGGGCTGGAGGGAGAAGACCGAGAAGCGATACCAGCGGCGCGCGCCATTGACCGACTGGCCGAAGACGAGCACGCCCGCCAGGAGGATCATGGCGAGAATCAGCCCCGGGATCATCAGTTTTTTGTAGGTCGCCGGTCGAAACCACGCGGCCATGCTCATGGCGATGATCCCGCCGAAGATGAAGATTCCCTGAACAAAGAGGAACCGGTTGGTGCTCGGGAGTGCCGAGGGCAGGCCACGGTGGGTGTGGTAGTGGCGCGCCAGGATCTGGCCCGCCGTCACGCTGAAGACCATTATGAGACCATAGAGTGCCAGGCTGATGGCGACGAAGACGAGGAGCCATCCCTCACGGGAGAGCCGGGGGTTCTGGGGAACAGGTGTGGGGCAGTGGTTCATAATAGGGGTATTTCATCATCATTCCTGTGAAAACTCAAAAAAGCGGTCAGAAAAAGCATTGGGGGGAAGAAAAAGTGTCCAGGGGGACAAAGATTTTTTAAACGGGTATGAATACAGAGGCTTACCGGAATTATATTGAATATTCTGACATAGTTATTATAATTTCTCTCCCTTTAGTGGAAAGGACCACCTTCCAGTTGCAGGAGAATCATGGCGAAGCATTCCTATCCTACGGTTATCGATCAGGCAGAGATTAAAATTTTGGAGAAACGCATCATCAGTTACCGGGAGGTCATGTCTGGTCTCCCGGAGGAGGAAGTCCGGAGTTTAATGAATTTCCTCGATATAACATGGTGTTATCATGAGTTTGCCATCGAGGGAATTGTGCTCAATCACCTGGAAATAAAGTCTGCTCTGGATGACAGAATTATCAGTGACTCCAGCCTCATTCCTCACTACGACGATGTGAAGTGCTTCTACGAAGGGGTGAAGCGTCTGAGAGTCGAGGCACAGAAGAAACGGCTCTCACTCTCCGTCAACTCCATCAAGGAGCTGCACACCCTTATCAGCGAGCCGGGATCCAGCAAGCAGAACAACTACCGCAAGGAGATCCCCCTGCACCGGCAGTATGCCCACGACTTCTCTCCCCCGGAGAAGATCCCCTACCGCATGCGCAAGCTCGGGGAGTTCCTTCAGTCCCAGTCCTTTCGCAAGATGCCGCCCCTGCTCAAGGCAGCCTCTGCACACAATAAAATCATGGCGATCTTTCCCTGGAGTAAAAAATCAGGGACCCTCGCCCGTCTGGTCATGAACCTGATCCTGTTGCATTCCGAATATCCTGTTGCCCTCATCCCCGACGTGGAGCGACAGACCTACTACGACAACATCCAGGTGGATCTGACCCACGACAGCGATATTCGGATGGTTAATTTCCTGAATGAATCCATTTGTTTATTCCTCAATGCCATTGCAAAACGTCTGAACATGAATATTTAGTGCGTGGCGACCGTTGTTACTGAAGCTCCCCCGTGCCGGAGCTGAAAAGAGGAACATGAAAAAGTTCATCACCGTTTTTGTTCTCGTCTGGGGTCTCGCGTCGTGCACCGGTTACTCGCGGCCCTATTCCACTCCCAACCCCGGGAACATCATGAGCACCCTGGCCCTCTCCAAAATCAACTCTCTGCGATCCCAGGGCAAGGTTGATGCCATGATGGGCAAGGGTAAGCGCGTGAAAGTCAAGGTGTTTCTCATCGCTGATCGGCTCGGACGCATCCGTTTCGACGCGGTGACGCCGCCCCCAATGAACGCCACGGTGCTCCTCCTCACCTCCGACGGGCAGACCTTCAGGGCCAACGATCAGCGCAACAAAAAATACTTCCAGGGGAACGCGGGGGTCTGTGCGGTCAAGGCCATGCTGGGGATCCCCCTCTCTCCCGCCCAGCTCTTTGCCATGCTCATTGGCGAGCCCGCGGTGAGCTCCGCCAACATGACCCTCTCCTGGGATAAAAAGTGCGGCTGCGAGGTGATCACGGCGAAAAAGGGCGACACCACGGCCAGGTTGTGGGTCCTGGGACACAAGGGTAAAGCAAACTGGCGGGTGGTCAAGCAGGTCATCACCGGTCCCAAGGGGAAGGTGAAGGTCGAGTATCGCGGTTTTAAGAAACTGAACGGGTTCACCATCCCCCACCGGATTCGGCTCTCAAGCCCCGGCAAAAAGGAAGACACCGTTTTCGCGTTCACCAAAATAGAGATAAATCCCGAGGTAGAAGTCGAAGCCTTTAACCAGGAGCCCCCGGCGGGCGTCGAGATCCGTCGCATCATCTGCGGCGAAGGCGCGACACACTAGACCCCATCCATGACCAAGGATACCAAAAGGAACCAGCCCCCCTCATCCGAGAGACCCCTGCAGCTTGCGCTCCTCGACATGATTGCCGGACCACAGGAAGCTGCGTCTCCCGAGCCTTCGGACCCCCGGAGCGCGCCACCGGTTCTTTCACCCGAAGCGCCCGGGCAACCCGGTGGTCCCGAGGCCCCCGCGCCTGACCCTGAGCCCGAAAGACAGCGCTCAATGCCCCCCCAGGGGCCAGCGAGGGGGCTACCCGAGGCTCTCGTCGACACCGAGCCCGACACTGCCTCCCCTGCTGCAGTGAGGCCTTCCGTGCGTTCTCCCAAGCCCGTGCCCCAGGATGACCAGCCCGCTCAGACTGCCCCCACGGTGCTCACCGTGACCCAGTTGCTCTCGGGGATCAACCGGGAACTCTCCCGGCGTTTCACCGGGATCTGGCTCGAGGGTGAGCTGGGGCGAATCTCCTTCCGCCGGAACATCTATTATATGTCTCTCAAGGACGACAAGTCCCTGGTTGAGGCGGTGCTCATGACCTGGAAGTGCAACCCCTCCTTCCCCCTCACCGACGGGTTGAAGGTCCGTGTCCGGGGCTATGTTGACATCTTCGCACCCCGGGGGAAGCTCTCCTTCCAGATCGAACACATCGAGCCCCTGGGGGCCGGTGCCCTCTCCCTGGCCTTTGAGCAACTGAAGAAAAAACTCCAGGCCGAGGGGCTCTTCGACGATATCCACAAGAAGCCCATCCCCGCCTTTCCCCGTCGGGTGGGAGTGGTCACCTCCACGGAGAGTGCCGCCTTCCGCGACATCCTCAAGGTAGCCGCCCAGCGTGTGGGGACCCGGATCATCGCGGCAAATGCGCTGGTACAGGGGCGTGACGCACCCGTCTCCATCATGTCGGCCCTGTCAGCCCTGGTGAACTTCGGGGATCTGGACTGCATCGTCATCGCCCGGGGCGGCGGCAGTGCAGAAGATCTGGCCGGTTTCAACGACGAGGCGCTGGTCCGCGCCATCTTCGCCTGCCCCATCCCCGTAGTGACGGGAGTGGGACATCAGATTGACTTTACCCTGGCTGACTTTGTCGCCGACTACCGCGCGGCGACTCCCACTTCGGCAGCTGAGCTGGTGTTTCTGGAGCGGCGGCACCTGGACAGCGCCCTGCGGGAGATGCGCACCCGTCTGGCAAAGGCGGTAGTCCACAAGCTCCAGGAGCAGCGACATCAGTTGCTCTTGCAGTCGGGCCGGCTGGTGCATCCCCAGGCCTATCTGGACCGCCGCGGCCGCGAGTTGGATGCCCTTGCCATGTCCCTGGAGCGTATGACGCTGCGAACGCTGGAGAAGGAGCGAAGGCGCCTGGAACGCGCATCGGAGTCCCTCGACGGGCAGGAGATTCTGGCCCGGATCGCCCGAGGCTTCCGCACAGAGCAGCGGCTTCGGGAACGCATGCTAGAGCTGGTCCGCGAGAAGCTCCACCAGAGTAAAGAACAGCTCATCACCCACGCCTCCACCCTGAGCGCCCTGAGCCCCCTCGCCGTACTGGAGCGGGGGTACGCAGTAGTGACCGACGAGAGCGGCCGGGCCCTGCGATCCACCCGTGGCGTGGAGCCCGGAGAGCGCATCGCCGTGAGACTTCACGCGGGAGGCCTCAGCGCGAAAGTGGAGGAGATCCGTGAATAGGTTTGTGGCGCTCGTGAGTCTCGTGCTTTTCTCCTGTAATCCCCGTATCACCGATGATGGCCAGGGTGACGGGATGGTGGGCCAGAAACCGGGCACCTACGAGCGCTTCGTGCAGGGGAAGACCACCGCGCCCGCCAGAGGGATCAAGAAAACCTCGGTGCAAAAGGTCAGCGCGGGGATTCCCCAGGAGAATCTGGTGGAGAGCCCCAATCCTCCCCTCCCGGATCTCGAGACCGAGGATCTGGCGCGCCTCTTTATCGGCGGTATCAGCAGCGGCGATGCACAAAAGGCCATGGCCTTTGCCATCCCGGTGAAGCTCATGATCCGCATCCGGGACATGCACATGACCGACCTGGGCAAGGCCCGGGAAGCCGCCCGCTCCCTTGCCCGCAAGACCAGGGGCCGGATCGAGAAGAAAATTAAGAAAATCATCAAGAAATCCAAAATGAAGGAGGCCACCTTCGAGTCAATCGCCCTGGGAACCTGCCGCTTTGTGGCCAAGGGAGATGACTGGAACCGTTACGCATTTTGGCGCTGTACCGGGTCCACGCTCTATTTCCACGTGGAAGGGGAGCGCCGGTTTCTCAAGCTCGCAGAGATGATCAACTGGGGGGCCAAATGGTACATCGTCAAGCTCTGATTCCTGCTGTCCTGACGTGCCTGCTCCTTTTGTGCGGCTGTGTCTCCACCACCCGGGTGGGGATCCTCTCGGCCATGGATAAAAATAACGATCTGGGCATCAAGGGCACCCTGGTGGCCGGGGGTGGTCTCCGTGATGGCAAGAACGCTTTTCTCCTGAGTGTCAAAGGGTCCGGGGGCATGGACCCGGTCAATGAAGCACCCGCGGGGACCGTCGCCGGGGGAATCGAGTATATCCGCTACCGGGCCAAAACCGGGTTCCGGTTCGGATTCTTCGCCGGTCCCACGTACTCGGAGAAGGAAATCGGCACGCGCGTTGAAGTCAACGCCGGAATTTTTGAATATTTCCGAGGCACCATGCGCCCCTTCGGGGGACTTGCGCTGGACCTCTCCATAGGTTATGTACCGGGAGAGCTTCCCTTCTCCGGGTTCTGGTACGGAGTGGGCCTCACCTATCAGTACGACCACCTGTTCGGGCAGGAATGACAATGGGAACACCCCCACACGGTTTTCACAGCGACATGAACGATTCGACCCAGAATCTGACCCTCAGGGAGACCATGTCCAACTGGGGCAAATTCATCTGGCACACGGTGCAGAATGGATTGGTCGACGGGATACTGCTCCCGGAGAAGGACCCCCACGCCTCCATGATCGACTGGTCCATCTCGGCGCTGGGGAGTGTGGGCGTCGAGCTCAGTGTGCGGGGGGCGGAAAATATCCTCATTCCCGGTCCCCAGATTTTCATGTCCAACCATCAGAGCAATTTCGACATCTTTGTGATCACGGCGGCCATCCCCGTGAAGTTCTTCTGGGTCTACAAGCATACGCTGGATTCTGTCCCCATCATGGGATCCTATCTGAAAAGCCGGGGCCACATATCCATCAATCGCCGTGACAGGGAGAGCGCCATCGAGAGCCTCCTGGATGCCGGCGCCCTCATCCGCCAGGGAAAAAACATCACCGTCTTTCCCGAGGGTACCCGCTCGGGCACGAAGGAGCTGCTCCCCTTTAAAAAAGGTGTGTTTCACCTGGCCTTCGAGGCGGGGGTCCCCGTGGTCCCCATCACCATCAACCACAGCCACAAGCTCATGAAACCCGGCTCCCTGCGTCTCTTCAGGACCCGCGTGGAGGTAGTATTCCATCCCCCGCGCACGCTCCATGGGATGGATCGGGAGCTTGATTTCGAGTTATTGCAAACGCTGGTGCGCCAGGACATTGAGTCGGCCATCATCTAGGAGAAGAGCCCATGTTCAGAATACCCCTGATTGGCCTGCTGCTCGTTGCGGGAGCCTGTTCATCCAAAAAGGATAAAAAACTGCCACCCCTCCCTGCGGCCCCCATGAGCGCACGGGGAACGGAAAACCTTTCGGAGCGGGATAAGGAGCTAAAATCCCAGGGAAAAACTGATCCCGATGAAAATAATCTTAAGAAGGTGCTGGCCTTCCGCAGACTGAAATCTGGCCCCGGCAAGAATATTTACAAGGGCGGCTCCATGGGCCTTGTCCCCGCCATGGCTCTCCCCGAGGGGATGAACGCCGAGCCGGTCTTTGTCCTGCTCTCGTCTGCAGAGGTTGAAAGCCTCAAAGCGACCCTGGCTCCCTGTGTGAAAACCCGGCAGGTAGTTCAGGTGACGGTGGATCCAAAGGGGAAGGCGCGCCTCTCGGCGGGTCAGATCCTCCCCACTCCCATCGTGAAGTGTCTCGCGGGGAAGCTTGAGCGGGTCTCCTTCTTTGAAGGCAAACTCCGCAAGGGGAGGATACCACTGCCATGAACCTTCGCAGTATCGTCCTCAGTCTCGTGATGCTCGCTTCCCTGGCTGCCACATCCACGGTGGTAAAGAAGGCACCACTCACCACTATTCCCCAGGGGGTTCGAGTCAACGGCATTGACGTGGGAGGCATGACCTTCGCCCAGGTGGAGAGCGTCCTGGCCTCCCGCATGAAGAAGCAGGGGCAGGAAGTTATCACGGTCACCCTGGGAGAGAAGAAGTTTCCCGTCAAACCCTCCCAGATAGGTCTCAAGATCGATATCGCCAGTGTTATCGAGGAACTGAAGTCCCACTTCGGGGGCACCTACTCGCTCTGGCGTCGCGGTGTGCTGAAAAAGTGGGCAAAGCGGGGGTATTATGTCCTCCATACGCCGGTCATTTATAACCGGTCGGAGATCCACCGGATCTTCAGCGAGATGCAGAAGGGGGTGGAGAGTCCGCCCAAAAATGCCCGCCTCGATCTGATCAACCGGAAGGTGCTCCCCTCGGAGAACGGGCAGAGCATGGATCTGGCGGGCTCCATCGCCCGGTTTGAGCGGATAATCCAGAACGGCGGCGACGCCATGAAGGCCCGCATGTACAAGATTGTCCCCAGGATCTCCTCCCAGGCACTCAAGGATCTCAGCCTCAAGACGGTCCTTGGGTGGTACGAGACCTCCTTCCCCTCCTGGGGAAAGTGGGCCAACCGCGCCCACAACCTCAAGGTGGGCGGCGCCCGGCTCACGGGGACGGTGCTCCTGCCGGGCAAGGACTTCTCTTTTAACGACACCCTCGGACCCCGCAGCGCCAAGATGGGATATCGCGTGGCACCCGTCATCGCCCTGGGAGAGACCGTGGACGGCATGGGCGGCGGGATGTGCCAGATTGCCTCCACCCTCTTTGCGGCCTCATTTTTCGCGGGGCTCGACATTATCCACGGCAAACCCCACTCGCAGCCCTCCCACTATATCGACCTGGGTCTCGACGCCACGGTCTTCTATCCTTCCGTGGATCTGGTCCTGCGCAAT
>JAHJLU010000222.1 GCA_018821745.1 Myxococcota bacterium
AGCCTCATAGTCTCTATCCTTATAATCATCTCTTTTCAGTTGTTTTCGGGCAAAATTATCGACATGGCTGACGCGGCCGCCTATGGTGAGGATATAGTCTATTCCAAAACCACCAGGTTCCAAAAGATTGTAATGACCCGCTGGCGTGATGACTTGCGGCTCTATCTTAATGGAAATATACAGTTTTCATCCTATGATGAGTATCGCTACCATGAGGCGCTCATCCACCCGCTTTTCTCTTCCCTGCACCGCAGGGAGCGGGTTCTGGTCCTGGGTGGAGGTGATGGCCTGGCCCTTCGTGAGATATTCAAGTACGATGATGTGCGGTCCGTTGATCTGGTGGATCTTGACCCTGCCGTTGTTCAGTTGGCAAAGACGAATCCCCATCTGAAGCGATTGAACAAATCGAGCTTCCATGACCGGCGGGTGACCTATCACGCCATGGATGCGTGGCTCTTCATGCGTGAAAACACAAAAAAATATGATGCGGTGGTTGTGGACTTGCCCGATCCGTCCAACGAAAATTTGATGAAACTCTATTCACGCCAGTTTTACCAGTTGATTGCCAGGGGGATATCCGCCGACGGTGGTGTGGTCATCCAGTCAACCTCTCCCTATTTCAATCGACGCAGTTTTTGGTCGGTTGTCAAAACGGTCAAGGCAGCGGGCCTGCGTGTCACACCCCTGCACGCCCATGTCCCCTCTTTCGGAGAGTGGGGCTATGTGCTGGCTGCACACTTCAACCTTCCCTTCAAGGCAACCACCATTGCTGTTCCCACCAGATATGTGACCACGGGTCTGCTCCCTTCCCTTTTTCACTTTCCCAAGGATATCGGTCCAGTCGATGTTGCTGTCTCCACCATCGATCAGCCGGTTATCATGAAATATTATCAAGAAGATAATCGTAAATATTTTGGGGACAAGTGATTTTTCACTCTGGGCTGTCTTTCTTTCGTCCCCTCAATGAACAAAGGGAGCTACAAGGGGATTTTCCTTCCTAAAACACTGGTTCAATACTATAATTTTCGCTCTGTGAAAGGTACTGCGGTCAGTGTCGGGCGCAAAGACAATTTCCCGGCATAACCGTTAATCCACAGATGATGAGGTTTCCCGATGGATATTCGCTGTAACAGTTGTAATACGGAATACGAATTTAGTGAGGATCAGATCCCTCCGGAGGGGGTTCGAGTCAAATGTGAAGTGTGCCAGAATATCTTTCAGGTACTTCCCCCCGCCCCCGATGACGACGAAGAACAGCAAGTCTTCATGATCCGGCAGACCACTGGAAATATTCTCGAATTTACCGAGCTGGAGACGCTCCATGAGTGGATCCTCGAGAGTATCGTATCCGCGGAGGACGAAATCTCTTCCACGGGCGATTCATGGGCAAAGTTGAGTCAGTTGCCAGAGCTCGAGGAGGTCTTCGCCCAGATCCCTCAGCCGAAAAAATCAAAGACCATTGAGAAGATGGAGAAAGTTCAAGACAACAAAGAAGTTGAGCCAACCGGAAGAATCTCTCCCAGGGAGCAGCCTGATCAAGAGGACAGCAAAGATCCCGATGGTGTGCTGGAACCACTTTTCAATGAAGAGAGCGATCAGGAACCGGATTTCGGTTCAGAACTCCTGAGCTCCGATATGAGTGATATGTATGATGAGCATTTCGCTCCAAAGCCAAAGGCCCGATGGCCTTGGGTTTTAGGCCTCTTTATTCTCATTCTGGGTGGATCTCTGGGGGGGTTGTTCTATTTGGAATTGTTGCCCAACCCTTTCGTGCGCGGTTCCAAGGGGGGGAAAATTGATCCCGCCAGTACAAAACCCGATGACTCCAGTTACGTGAAAAATGCCAGAGCCATCATGAAGGGTGGAACAAGACAGGCTTTCTCCGAGGCATATCGTTCCCTGAAGAAATGTCCAACAGCCGATTGCTTCGCGTTGAAGGCCTATATGCGAGCCATGGTTGGGTTTTCACATTTTGTGGAGTTGAAACTGGGGGACAGTCTGGTCAAAGGGCTGGCCCCGGATTCTCAGGAAGCGTCCAACTGGATAGTCCAGCGCGCAGCATACCAAAAAGGGATCAGAGACGAATGCCTCGAATCCTCCGCTCTTTCCGAGACGGCCATTCAAATGGGCTCCAAAGATCCTGCGGCCCAGGCAGCCATCCATCTGGGTAAGATTCTCCAGTCAAATTTCACAGACCAGGCCGGGCTTGATGGGCTGGTCAGATCCAATCCCCAGGATGCTCTCATCCGTTTCGTAAAATTTTTTCATGACGCTGTCGCCGGAAAACCCGTCAGCGAAAGCGCTGTTAAAGCAGTGATCTCAACCATATCGGGCGCACAACTGGAGATTCCGCTGTTGCAGGTTCTGGTTATCTCAGCCCTCGCTTCTCCCACTTCGGAGTCACCCAGGGGCCTCCTTGTGCTGATTTGCAAGAAACGCCCGGTCCTGAAAAATGCCTGTTCTCTGGCTCAAAAACCGGCGACCCCCGAGGTCAGTGATATGGCCGCGCCGGATCCCATGAAAAAAACAGGGGTCACCGGCCCCAAGAACGATATGGTCATGACACCCAAGGAAGAGAAAGGTGATTACGATCACTTCTTCATGAAAGCAGAGCAGGCATACAAGCTTGGAGATAAAGCCAAGGCCAGGGCCTACTACATGAAGGCAGCCCAGAAAGATTCTACCTCGGCTGATCCGCTCAATGGAATTGGTTGGTGTAACATGGACACGGGGAATTATTCCGGGGCCATTGTTTATTTTAAAAAGGCGCTGGCATTGGTCCCCTACTATGGGCGGGCCCGATACGGGCTGGCAGAGGCTTACGCCCGCTCCGGGAGCAACAAGGCGGCCCTCACCCAGTACACCCACTATCTCTCCCGCCATGGGGCAGGCAGACATGCCCCCAGAGTTCGGCTGGAAGTGCAGCGCCTTGAGAAACTGCTCAAGGCCGCTGAACCAGTCTCTCCGATGGTTATCGTAATTCCCATGAAGGATCCGGAGCCTGCAATGGTTAAAGTGGAAACACCGGCCATGAATGTCACACCAAATCCTGACATGGGGGCGACTACCCCCCCTCCCAAGAAGCCAGACCCTGTAGTCGCTCCTATGAA
>JAHJLU010000223.1 GCA_018821745.1 Myxococcota bacterium
GAGAGGGCCCCAAAGGCGAAGAGGGTCCCGTTGGCCAGCGCGAAGGGCAGCGCAGGGGGGAACCGACTGAACCCCGTGCCGCTCACAATGAGCGTCACCGCCGAGGAGACCACGACCGTCGCGGCGGCGGTCAGCACTATGGCGGGGTTGATGTACTTGCGCTCCGCTGACATTTTGTAGAGAAAGTTCATGATGCCGTAAAACAGCGTTGCGGTAAGGCTATAGATCAACCACTCGGGCATGGGGCATCCTACCACACTATCCTCCACAAGCATAACAGCGAACAACCCCACCCCGGCATCCACCCATGCACCACTCTCAACGGAGTCAGACTGAAAACCGTCGTTCCTGCGAAGGCCTCATGATCTATCACAAGTTTCAGTTGACAATCAAAGGTCAAAATGGGGTTAGAGTTAAGGAAAAACGGCTCCAGTGTCAAAGGGAGTAGAGGAAACGTTTCAGTTCCTGATTCACAAGGGTTAGGATGAGACATGAGGAACTGAAAGGCATACCAGCATGGATCATTGATGAATGGGTATGGTGTTCCTGCTCGTCCCCAGGTGCGATTCCAAAACATTTGAAGAATCTGAGGGAGAAAGTGAAACACTTTATTTTGCCGAAGAGAAAAAAGCGGCATTTCCCTCGGGCTGTAAAAGTTAAGATAAGTAACTTACTGAAAAAGAAGCCGAATATTTAATGACAACCCTTAATCGAGCAGCATTGGGGCTAGCAAAAGAACACCCCTGTCTAGCAGAAATTTGCAGAACGACTGAAGTTTATCGTGGGAGGGCGAGGACGGGGAGGGTGTCGACAGGCGCGCGCAGGAGCCGGGAGAGCCGCTTGGCGTCGATGCGGACGGGCTCCCGGCGCGCCTTGGTGCCCTCTTCGCGGATGGAGACCGCGTAGCGGGTGCGGAAATAGGGCGGCACGGCCTCGCCGGCGTAGATGAAGGTCCCCAGGAAGTTGCTCCCCTGGACATTGAAGATGAAGCTGTCGCCCGCATAGTGGACCATTATGGGGCTGTAGGGGATGGAGGCGTCGTCGAGGTCCGGCGCGTTCACCGTGAGGGTCGAGCCGTCGGTGGTAAACTCCAGGGTGCCGAAGGTGTGGGGCTCGGAATAGGTGCCCGCGTACTCGGGGAGCTTCGCGGTCTCAAGGGGGTACTCCGGGGCCGTGGAGGTGGAGGGGAGGGTGGCCAGGGTCCGCACTGCGGTGACGAGGGTCTCGCTGAAGCTCAGGCCGATGCCGCTGCCGAGGATGACCACGCCCAGATCCAGCTCGGGAAAGAAGTAGAAGGCCGCCGTGAAGCCGCCGATGTTGCCGCCGTGGGCGACGAGCTTGAGATCATAGAACTCCGTGGTGTCGAGGCTGATGCCCTGCTGCAGCTGGAGTCCGTACCCGTAGGCGAGCATGTCGCCCACCTCCAGGGTGTTCACCTGGGCGCTCTGCATGGCGTCGACGTGCTCCTGGGCGAGGACCGTGGGGTCGCCGTCCCGCAAAAAGCGCTGGAACCGGGCCAGATCGAGGACCGAGGACCAGGCGTAGCCGCAGGGGCGCAGCCAGGGGTTGTCGTAGTCGTCGGGGGCCTCGATGACGGCGTTGCCCTGGGCGTCCTTGTACCAGCCGTGGGCGTAGTCCCCGTCGGCGAGGACGTCCTCGGGGTAGAAGAAGGTCCGCTCCATGCCCAGCGGGAGGAAGACGTTGTCGGTCATGTAGGGGACGTAGTGCTCGCCGCTGCCGGTCTCGGTCAGGAGGCCCGCCACGGAGTACCCCGTGTTGGAGTAGTTGTACATGGTCCCCGGGGGAGACTGCAGGTAGGCCAGATCCTCGTAGGGGCCGAGGTAGAACGCCCTAAGGCCCGTCTCCTCGTCGTAGGGGGCCGTGGCGCTGTATTCCCAGTGGTTGTACATGGCGCCCTCGTGGGTGAGCGTGTGCCGCGCGAGGATCAGGGAGGTGGCCGTGGCGTCATTGGTGAAACCGAAGTCCGGGAGGTAGGTGGTGAGGGGCTCGGAGAGGTCGATGGCGCCCGCCTCCACCTGCTGGAGCAGCCCCGTGGCCGTGAGCATCTTGGTGACGGAGCCGACGCGGAAGAGGGTCGTTGCCGTGACCGGATCGCTGTGCGCGGGGTGTTTGACGCCCGCGCCCGTGGCGAAGGTGACCTCGCCGCCCTCGATGATTGCGATGGCGCCACCGTAGGCCGACTGAGAAAGGACCTCCGCCGTAAAGGCCGCCTTCACCTGGTCGAAGCGGGGGTTCAGGTTGTTGATGTTCCCGTTGTTGGTGTTGTTGGTGTTGTTGACGTTGTTGGTGTTGTTGGTGTTGTTGGTGTTGTTGACGTTGTTGGTGTTGTTGACGTTGTTCGTGTTGTTGGTGTTGCTCGTGTTGTTGCCGTCGTCGTCGTCACAGGCGACGGTGAGGAGGGCGAGAAACACCAGCAGATACCGAAGGGTGGTGCGCATGGAGGCTCCCTTTCTGGCTGACGCCAATCGGTGGTGAGGATGTTGATGGGTCATGTCGCTCTTTTGCTCTATGTAATAAGGAAGATCGCCGGCCGCTAAAGCTCGGTGGCGTGGTGCGGCACGGTGAGTGCTACTCGCCGCAGCCCACGGGCGTGGGGTTGGTGGGGTAGGTCTCTCGATAATAGACAATCCAGAGGTTGTAGTAGGCGTCGGCCTCGAGGGGCGGCAGCGTGTAGCTCTCGTCGTTACCGTCAACGGTCGACGTGATGGTGTGTCCGACGGTGTCGGCGTTGAAGGCAAAGTGGGCGGAAGAGGTGGTGCTGGTCTGGGTGGCGTCTTCGCTTGGGCTGAAGCTCTCGCCACCGTAGAAGGTGTCCAGGGGAGTAGGGTCGATGGTGACGGTGGCGCAGCCGATGTGAGAAGAAGAAAATTCTTCAAAACTCCAAAAGTCCTGTCCCTTGGAGTACTGGAGCACGGTCCATATGCGCGCCTTGGCCGGGTCTGCCGTGACGCCAACCTGCTGTGCGACGCTCTCAAGGGTGCCGTTAGGCCATACGAGCAAAGTGTACCGGTCTTTTCCGGGAGTGAAATAGCTGCCGAAGGCATAGGTGACCTGCCCGTCAGAGTGGACCAGTTTCACACCCACCTCCGACTCACCCGCGGGGACCTCCAGGCGAACGTAATGGTACACCTCGTCGGTGTACGCCACGACGGGGGTCTCGAAGGGCTGCCCCGTCGTCACGTTCACCAGCTCGACCGCCTGGTTGAACATGGGGTTCCCATAAGCGTCCATGATGAATAATCCGAGCTCCTGGCTGCCGATGGGGCCAAAGGCCGGGTCGAGGTCGGGGGCCAGAGTTGTTAAGATGCCATTGATGGTGTTGTCGGTGGGCTCGAGCACCATCGCGAGGCGCCCATAGTAGTCGCCGTCGGCGATCGACAGGCGCGCCCAGATGTCCGTCTCGGTGGCCGTGTCCTCGTAGCCGAGGATGATCATCTGTGCGTAGTAGTTGGCCAGGGGGTTGTAAAACTCGCTCAGGAAGCACGCGTAGTTGCACTGGGACTGGAAGTTCGCTGAGAAGTGCTCGGCGAAGGCCGTGGCGTCGGGGGCCTCGCCGGCGTTTGCCGCCTCGACGAGCCAGCGCATCTGGTCGCCGACGGCCGTGTCCGGGAGGTTGTGATCGTCGATGCAGCCCGTGGTGTCGAAGGCTTCGCAGGAGGCGCCGCAGGCGAGGGTGCC
Source organism: Myxococcota bacterium (assembly GCA_018821745.1). GTDB lineage: Bacteria > Myxococcota_A > Polyangia > HGW-17 > HGW-17 > SZUA-580. The sequence continues at coordinate 3,700 of JAHJLU010000223.1, forward strand.
GCCGAGGAAGCCCTGGGTGACGCAGGTCTCGCTCCCGAGGACCGTCCCGTCGCAGACCTCGGCGCCTTCGATGAGGCCGTCGCCGCAGGTGGTGCACTGGGAGGTGTCGATGGCGTCGCAGGCCGCGGCGCAGGTCAGGGTGCCGCCGGAGAAGCCCTGGGTGACGCAGGTCTCGGTGCCGAAGTCCGTGGCGTCGCAGACCTCGGTGCCACCGATGAGGCCGTCGCCACAGAAGGCGGTGTTGTTGTTGCCGTCGTCGTCGTCGCAGCCGAAGGTGAAGAGGAGGGAGAGGATCATGAATACGTATGGCATAGTGTTTCGCATGATGATTTCCTTTTCTGGCGCTTGCCGGGTTTTGTGCCTTTTGTTTTGATACATTACCACGGGCCAGTCGTGCCCGCAAGATACATTTATTAAAAGATAAGAGATTGTATTCACAAAAAGTCATGGGGGCGCTCGCGAGTCGTAGCGCTTTGATTATGCGATACTTTCCGCAAGATGGGGAAGGAACTGAAGGCCGATCGTGCGGAGATTGTGGAGCGGAGCTTTGCTCATTGCTATGAGTCTGGAAACCTCGGTCGATTGAATATTCGAGGCAGAGATAGCAACGAGAAACGTGTTCAGATGCAAACTGCAGCCTTCAACATCGGGCTTGTCATGAAAAAGAAGTAGGTTACTGGCATTCCCAGGGCATGGAATAATATCAGAAATCGAGGAAACAGGGCCTATTTGGGGACAAATACGCGATTTGCACCAACTATACATACAGTCCATTTCTAAGATTGAATGTGCTCTCGAAGGCGAACATTGGGTGGCTCAAATGAGTGTATTTCAACATCCTCCTAATAGGCCCTTCTGGCACAGCGAAACCCGGCGTAACGCACACTCTCGCCCCAGTGAATAAAACTATGCTGATTGATATTCAATATTGGATCACCATCCCATATATATGACCCCGGTCCCCTACAGCTTTCCAGATCACTTTGTGGATCTGTGTAATAGGGGTCAAACCCGACCAGATCGGTGCCTGCATTATCAGAATACGAATCCAGGCACATCTCTTTCACATTCCCTAACGTATGAAAGAGCCCATAATAGGAGGCACCCTCAGGGGTGGAATCCACTGGCAGGTAGGTTATTCCCCCTGGATTACCGGGACAGGTGATGGCAAGGACAAGATCGCAACTTATCTCGGGGGAATCTCCCCAGGGCCAGATTTTTTGCTCCGGGTATGGGCCTTTGGCCGCCTTTTCCCACTGGGCCTCCGTGGGGAGTGTGCGCCCACCGTCCCAGTTACAGAAGGTCAGCGCATCCGCCTTAGTAATGTGAGCAACGGGCATGTCCGCATAGTCGGGATTGTCCCAGGGGTAGAGTTCATTCTCGTCGGGTTCATTGCACACCCCTGCGTCAATACACTCTTTGTAGCGTCCATTGGAGACCTCGTATTTGTCGATGAGGTATGGGGAAAGATAGACAATCCGTTCAGGGCCATCTTCTGCATCAGGATCCACATCAGTCGACATGACGAACGCGCCGCCTGGGATACATACTTCGTCTTTGAAATCCGGGTCACCAGTAGCTGTCGTGCCCCCCACCCGTGCATCATCGTCATCCCCTCGAAGGAGGGGATCCAGGACTCCCCTTGGAGAATGCGGCAGCGTTGGGGTTCAGGGAGAATGCTCATGTTCAATGCACCCACACGCGTGTATTTAACGCAGATGTGCATTCTGGATTCTGTCCCCCCACTGACAGGATCGACGGCGGACAGACGGGAAATCGCCATATTGCGTTGCACCCCTGATCTCTCTCCCCCCTTTATTATTATTTGATTAATGTGTTCATGGAATTTCTCGACGGACCTGAGATCGCGAAGCTCAACGCGGACGAAAGGCTGGCCTGCCACCGCAGCCTCAAGGCCTATCGTGACCGCATCAACACCGAGGAGTACGCCCGATCCGAGGGGAGGAGAGAGGGAACAGAGATGGGGATGGAGAAGGGGCGGCAAGAGGGGGTAGCCGCCAGAAACCGTGAAATAGTCGCCAATATGCTGGCCAATGGCCTTGACCGAGCCACCATCCTTGAGTTCACCGGGCTCTCCTCCTCAGAACTCTCAAGTTCGGAAGAATAGATTCAATAGGCATGACGGGATGGTGGGGTTATTTCCAGGTGCGGCCGAGGGTTGAGCACTGGTTGAGCCATGTGCTGCGTCTGGCAGGGGAAGATTTGCGGACAGAGCCGATGCGCATCACTTTTTTGACCTTGAGCCCGCAGAAGTTGAGGATTCCGTGCTTGAAAACCTGGACGGACATGTCGAAGAAGAGGGTGCGCATGAGCAGGGGAGGGGAGTCCATGGTGGTGATAATGGTGGAGGTGCGGCCCGAGAGGAGCTTCCGGGGGAAGCCCAGCTTGTTGAACCGGAAGGCAAAGCCCGGCAGGAAGAAAACGACAATGAAGCCGATAATCCCCCTGAGTACCGGCAGTCTCTCGGCGAAGGGCACCACCCAATCTAAAAGCTCGCTTAGTTCCACGACTTTATACTACTCAATAAAACGGGTAACTGC
>JAHJLU010000224.1 GCA_018821745.1 Myxococcota bacterium
CGAAGACCTCGAAGGAGACCCGCCGGACCTCCCCGAGTGCCTCGATGAGTACCACGCCACGGGGACCGGCCTGTTCCACCATGGCGACATGGGAGAGGGGACCAAACCCTTTGCGCGTGGAGACTTTTTCAATGGCCGAACACAGGTCTCCGCAATCCAGATCCTGAAAGACCAGATCTCCCGGTTTCAAAGCGCGGGGGAGGCTTGTGGGATAAATGGCAGAACGGCCACAGGATATGGAGAAAAGGCCGAAAAGCAGAAAGAAAAAAACCTTGTCCATGTGTTCCTCGGGTTGACACTTAACCATAAATAGTATTGAGTTCAATTGGGTTAAGTGGCTGTTACATCCCGTCGGACAACACGCCCGTCCGGGAAACAAGGGAGAATATAGTCTCCCCGGCGCTTAAAATGAACCAATAAATTCTGTACCCGTCACTTTCTTTTCCCTCCGGAGGTACCATGCTCGACCAGACCATCCTTTCCATTTTAAAAGACCATGACCCTGAAATCTTTGATCTCGTCGTCAAGGAAGAGACCCGACAGCACGAGCAGATCAGGCTCATCCCCTCGGAGAACTATGCGTCTCCCGAGGTCAAGGCGGCCCTGGCCACCTCCTTCACCAACAAATACGGAGAAGGGTACCCCGGACGGAGATATTACCAGGGGCAGGTCAACACCGATGCCCTGGAGATCATGGTCATCTAGCGGGCCAAAAACCTCTTCGGCTACCCCTACGCCAACGTCCAGGCCCTCTCAGGGGCGCCGGCGAATCTGGGCGTCTACACTGCTTTTCTGAAACCCTATGAAGGCAAAATCATGGCCATGCGCCTTGATCACGGCGGGCACCTCACCCACGGCAGCCCTGTCAGTGTCACGGGCCAGTGGTTTGAAATTTCTTCCTATGGCTGCGACGAAAATGACATGCTCAATTACGACAAAATCAGGGAACAGGCTCTGGAATTCAAGCCCGACGTCCTCGTCTGTGGTTATACCGCCTATCCCGGCGTCATCGACTTCGAAAAATTCGGCGCCATTGCCCGTGAGGTCGGAGCAATATCTCTGGCGGACGTCTCCCATATCGCCGGTCTCATCGCCGGCGGAGCACACCCCTCACCATATCCCCACATGGATGTGGTCTCATTCACCACCCATAAAACCCTCAGGGGACCGCGTGCCGCTATTATTCTCGCAAAAGATGCAGAAATAATGGACAAAATCGACAAGGCTGTCTTCCCTGGTCTCCAGGGTGGACCCCACTTCAACACCATCGCGGCCATCGGCGTTGCCCTGGGTGAAGCCGCCCGCGATGATTTCAAAGCCTACAGCCATCAGACCGTCGCCAACGCCAAAAAGCTCGCGGAAGAGCTCAAAATCCGTGGCCATCATGTTGTCTCGGGCACCACCCAGAATCATCTCCTCCTGCTCGATGTCCGCAAATCTCACAAGATGCCCGGCAAGCGCGTGGCAGTAGCCCTTGAAGAGGTGGGTATCGTTTTGAATTTTAACACGGTCCCCAACGCCTCCGACCGCCAGAAGCCCCTCTTCCCCGACGGCATACGCATGGGAACTCCCTGTATCACCACCCGGGGCATGAAAGAGGCCGACATGGTCAAAGTGGCCTCCCTCATTGACCGCACCATCAACAATATCAAAACCGGAAAGATCGCCGACAACGAGACCTTCTGGAAGAACATCGATGAAACCAGGAACATCACCAGCGCGGTGAAGGAACTGGCCACCTCTTTCCCGACCTTTGCGTGGTAAAACGACTATGAAACGTGTACTCCTGATCGTTCTGGACAGTGTGGGCATAGGGGCAGCCAGGGATGCCTCCGAATACGGCGACGCAGGCTCCGATACCCTGGGTCATATCGCCGACCGGTTTCACCAGGAGAGTATCCCCTTCGATCTGCCCAACCTCGCCAAACTGGGACTCGCCCATCTCAAACCGCAGGTCTCCAAGGTCCCCGTGGAGATTCAGGGTTCCTACGGGATCCTGGAGCCCCGCTCCATTGGCAAAGACACCACCACCGGCCACTGGGAGATGGTGGGAGTGATCCTCAGGGAGGCGTTTCCCACCTATCCCCAGGGATTTCCTGCGGAGATCACCTCCGCACTCGAGAAGGCCACGGGGGTAAAATATCTGGGCAACAAGGCCTCTTCAGGGACCACTATCCTGGAGGAACTGGGGGAGCGGTCCATGCTCGAGCACTCCCCCATTCTTTACACCAGCGCCGACTCCGTACTCCAGATCGCGGCCCATGAAGACATTTTTTCCATCAAAGAGCTCTACCTGTTCTGTGAAAAAGCCCGGGAGATTGCCGATCAGTACAAAATAGGACGCGTCATCGCCCGCCCCTATACGGGGGAGAAGGGTTCCTTCACGCGCACACCCCGACGCCACGACTACTCCATGACTCCACCTCCACCCACGGTTCTCAACGCCATTGTTGATCATGGGCTGCCAGTGGAGGGGGTCGGGAAAATTTTCGATATCTTTAACGGGGCGGGCATCACCGCCTCCACTCCCACCACCAGCAACGCCAACGGGATTGCCGTCACCATGGAGCGCTTCGGGGCACTTGAGAAGGGGCTGCTCTTTGTCAACCTGGTGGACTTTGACATGCTCTACGGACATCGCAACAACTGGCGCGGGTACGGCGACTCCCTCATGGAGTTTGACCGGGCTCTCCCGGAAATTCTTTCCCTGTGCGGTCCCGACGACATGCTGCTCATCACCGCCGATCACGGCAACGATCCCACCTGGCCCGGGACAGACCACTGCAGGGAGAATGTCCCCCTGCTGGTGTACACCCCCGGTCAGCAGGGCATGAACCTCGGCACCCGGCGCACCTTCGCCGACGTGGGAGCAACCGTGGCACGCCACCTGGATGTCCCCTGGTCCGGAGCCGGCGTCCCCGTTCTCTGAGATCTCCATTATTTGCTCAAATATGAACAATAGGGTTGCGTAGTGTAAACATCAATGGTACACAATGGTATATCCCCGCTGGGATTCCAGCATCAAGAGAGGTGTACCATGAGGCTGTTACCGTGGATGAAAAAAATCGCCATCGGCTGTATAACTGCTGGCTCCACCCTGCTCATTGCTGCCTGCTACGGGGTGTATGATGAATCCTACCGGATCCGGGGAACGGTCCGCCTCAACGGTGATGGAGTGGAGGGAATTCAGGTCTGCGCCGAATCCGACGGTTACACCGCATGCGCCGTCACAGATTACACAGGATACTTCAGCATGGATACTACCAACCGGTCCTACTATGACAATGGATTCTCCATCTGTGTGGAAGATGTGGATGGAGATCTCAACGGAAGGATCCGGAATGAGTGTTTACAGATCCCTGCAGGGGAGGATGATCCCCTCAATGTAGATTTTACCGTCCACGAAGAATAGATCCCCGCATTTTTGGTAATTGTGCTACAATGTCACGCTATAACAGCCTGTTGAGTATTGCTGTTCGGTGAAAAATCAAAACCGGCGGGCAAAACAGGGCTGGACAGGACGTGTCTTCCACACGTCTGTTCTCTTTTCACAGCAGTGGAGATCATTATGAAATATTTGTCATTCACCCTCCTGTGCCTCTTGCTCGTGGTGTCCTGTACCGATGATCCGGGCACGGAAAACAACACCAACAACGTCAACAACGTTAACAACACCAACAACGTCAACAACACCAACAACGTCAACAACACCAACAACACCAACAACACCAACAACGTCAACAACACCAACAACGTCAACAACAC
>JAHJLU010000225.1 GCA_018821745.1 Myxococcota bacterium
CGCCGGCTGCTACGGCAGCGGCACCTGCAACGGCACCGTGACGGTCAACCTCCAGTAAGTTTCCCCTCCCGGCCCCTCTGATTTCCCTCTCACCCACAATTATATTTGCCCCCGGTTCCCGCAGCCGTTGCAAGCGGTGCCCGTTAATGCCATGGTGGCCCCATGGATCTTGCCTCCCTCAGCACACAACTGCGAGCCCCCGACCACAGAAGCGATATGCTCTTTCTCCTGCCCGTGGGGGACTCCTTTCCCGGCCGTATCGTCGACTTTATCAAGGGGGAGCTGGAGCTGCTCCTGGTGGAGTACACCATGGAGGAGGTTGCGCCCGTCCGCTGGCAGGGAGTGCCTGAACTTTCCACTGCAAGCGCGGTCCACGCGCTCTTTGTCCGTGGACGAAAGACCGAGACCGTACGCTCCATCCTCAAGGCGGCCTTCTGGCCTCCACCCATGCCCGGAGAGCCATTACCCTACGAGTCCGTCACAAAAGGGGAGAGGGCCCCGCAGCCCCTTCCCTTCGGTCTTGATCACGCCGGCTGGTTTTTTCCCGCCACAGCCCAAAAAGAGGCCCGGCTCGTGTGCCGATCCTTTGAACACCGGCAGATCTACCGGCTGCGCTTTGATTCGGAGCGCCTCAAGGGCGTGTATTCGCCCCTGGCCAGCTATGTGAACAGGGTGGTGGAGAACTGCCCCAACCATCTCTTTTACATGGACGGTCTGCGCGGCTCTGCCTTTCCCGGGCACGTCCCCGTGGCCCTGCGCCACGAGCCCCGCCACGAGGTGTGCGGCCTCGCCCGTGATTCGCACAGTGTGACGCGCTTTCGGAGCCGCCACGAGAACTGTCAGTATCACTTCCTCACGGAAGACCCCTTCACCGTGGGAGTGGAGATTCCGGTGTGGCTGGAGTCACGGGAGATACTGGACTTTGCGGAGGTCTTCGGCGGCAGGGGCCCCCTCACGGGGCACATCGATCTGGTGCGTGAGAAGAGTGGCGTCATCGAGGTGTGGGATTATAAGCCAGGCGCAAAGCGAGAGCGCACGGCGGCAACCCAGGTCTTTTTATACACCCTCATGCTCTCGATTCGCACGGGGATCCCCCTGAAACACTTCCAGTGCGGGTACTTCGACGAGCACGACTGCTACACCTTCTCTCCCCTGAATCTCCACATCCTGCGCTGAGCTGCGAGTCAGGGAGTGAAGACACTGATGGGCCGTGCATACCAAGCCCCATCAGAGTTCACACCAATCTGCCCGTTGGAATTGCGGCCCCAGCAGTAGGGGTGGCCCGTGGAGTCGAGGGCACAAGAAAACTGCACTGAAGATAGCTGGAATTGACGATGTTTCCCAAAAGAAATAAGAAGATGTATAAAATCGTGAAGGTGACATTTTATATGTTGCGAGCAGTGAGGTGACTCAACGCTTTGGAGCCATTGGGTGGACTGGAATATTCGGTAAATTTGCGGGCCGGGCATAGTGGGGGCTTGCAGATAATTCTGTGATAATTCAAGGTGTTGTAATTCAAGGGGATTTATGTTTTATCTAGGGTTGTTTCCCGGTTCGGGTCACAAATAGGTGGAAACAGTAAAGAAAATTACCATTGATTTACTCCATGGCATTGAGGGGTTGGCGCTCCCGGTCACGTGTGGGTCACGTCTGCAACCCTACGGTTATATCTTTTCCGGTAGGTATTTCCTCAAGGAGGGCTGGTCAATCACGAGCGGTCCCCCTTGCAGCCTCTTGAACAATTCTGTTCGTGGTGAATACCAAAAACATATTGGTTTTCAGGCTGTTGAAGCTCGAATTTAAAAATAAACGGACGCAGACATGACAACTTCCACTCAACAAAACAACGGGAATGTACTTTTATTAACATCGGTATTTGGCCCCTTTGGCGTGGATGATGAGTACGGCGAGGCGAGCAATCGCATGGAGCTCTTTCACAATCAGGTGACCCGGGAGCAGGGGGTCTTCTCCTACCGGTTCAATCACAACAGCTTCGGGCTCTACTTTCTGGCCGAGAACGTTCGTGTCCCCAGCACCGTCCTGGACTTCCCCTCCCTGGATCAGTTCACCGAGGAGATTAAAAAGGGATACGACTACGTGGGGATCAGTTTCATCGTCCCCAATTTCGCCAAGGCAAAGAAGATGACGGAGCTTATCCGGCAGCATGCGCCAAACACAAAGATCATCCTCGGGGGTCATGGGGTGAGCGTGCCTGACCTCGCGCAGCACATCTCCTACGATCACTCCTGCAGGGGCGACGGGATTGGGTTCATGCGCGAGCTCTTCAACGAAGATCCCCATGAGCCCGTGAGACACCCCCTGGTTCCCGGCTCCTCGGCAAAGCAGATCATGGGTGTGGACCTCCCCCTCAACACGGGGATAGTGGTCCCCGGCGTGGGATGCGCCAACAAGTGCCGCTTCTGTGCCACCTCCCACTTCTTCTGCGAGTACACCGCCTTCTTGCCCACGGGACAGGATATCTTCGATGTGTGCTGCCGCTATGAAGACGAGCGGGGTGTGACGGATTTCAGCATCATGGACGAGAACTTTTTAAAGATGAAGGATCGTGCCCTGGAGCTTATTGCGCTTATGGAGAAGCACAAGCGGTACTTCACCTTCTCCATCTTCAGCTCAGCCGAGACCCTCAGGGAGCTTGGGGAGCTGGATCTCCTCATCCGGCTGGGTGTGCAGTTCATCTGGATCGGGATTGAGTCCAAAAAAGAGGTCTACCTGAAGAACAAGGGGACCGATTTCACGGAGCTCTTTGCCCAGTTGAAGAGGCGGGGGATCCCCGTGCTGGCTTCGGCCATCCTCTTTTTAGAGCACCACGACAAAGAGACCATCCATGAAGACATCGAGTTTGCGGTCTCCTTAAAGCCCGACTACCTGCAGTTCATGGAGCTTGGTCCCATGCCCGGCACGGCCCTCCACGACGACTACCGGGACAAAAATCTGCTCCTTGAAGATGTGCCCTTCAAAGAACAGCACGGACAGGACAAGATCTGGTTCCGCCACGAGCACTTCACCCGCGACGAGACGGCCCACTACCTGCGATATGCTTTCAAGACGGATTATAAACGAAATGGAGCCTCCCTCATGCGCATCATCGAGACGGGGCTCATGGGTTATGAATACACCCTCTACCACGCAGACCCCCTGGTGCGTGCCCGTGCGGCCTCTTACAAACCCCAGGCCGAGAAGAGCCGAAACATGCTCTATGCCGCCTCCCTCCTGAAAGAGAACGAAACCACGGGCGAGATCATTACCCGCGTGAAGCCCATGTTCCGCAGGCTCTTCGGACCCGTGACCATGAAAACCCGGCTCCTCTCCACCATGGTTGTTGGTCTAGCGCTCAAGGAGAAGGCCCTCATGAAGTTCACCAAAAACACCAAGCAGCCAAAGATGCACCGCCAGTTGTTCAACCAGGGCGCCGAGATCCAGGTCCCCCTGGTGGTCGAGGAGCCCGTGACCGCCTCCAGGGAGCTGTCAACCCCCAAGGTCGCCACCGCCATGGAAGCCACCAACTAGAGGCTCCCTCCATCACCACGACCAGCGTGAGCGGCCGCGAGATAATCTTTTCAGAAAAAGTAACAGTGAAGGGCAAGGGGCTGTTCAGGGAGGCAGGTGCCATTTTAGCAGTTGACGCCATCGTTAACTATCAATACTGTCAGTGGACTGTGCTTGTCTGATATTGTGTAAAATGAAAAAAAATATTTTGGGGTGACACTTTTTGGGGCGTCCGGTGTTTAAGTAGGTGGGTGTGGAGGAGTGACGTTGTCTCCACGGGAGGTAGTTTGATTGAAGATGGATCTTGAGTCGCTGTACGTCCGGTACGGCCCCATGGTGCTCAGGCGGTGCCGGGCGCTGCTGAAGGATGAGGAGCTTGCCCTTGAGACGATGCAGGACACCTTTGTCCAGCTTCTCAAGGCAGGGGACTCCCTTGCGCTCCATGCTCCCTCTTCCTTCTTGTACCGCACGGCGACCCACCTGTGCCTCAACCACATCCGCACCCGCAAGCGCCACCCGGAGACCCCCGGGGAGGAGCTGCTGCTCGCCCTGGCCTGTCATCAGGATCTGGAAGAGAGAGCAGTTGTCAGGCAGCTGCTGGGTGCTGTTTTCGGAGGCGTCCACACGAGCACCGCGACCATGGCGGTCCTCCACTATGTGGACGGTCTCACGCTGGAGGAGGTGGCCCGGACGCTCTCCATGTCTGTTTCAGGCGTGCGGAAGCGACTCGCCTCCCTGAAAACCCGGGTGAAGCTGGAGGAGTTTCATGATGAACCATAGACCTGTCCCGGATTTGCTATTGGAGCAGTATCTCCTGGGAGAACTGCCAAAGGAGAAGGCCGAGGCCCTGGCAGGCCTGCTGGCGGGGGATGAGGCCCTTGAGGCCCGCCTTGAGGCCCTGCGGCACGATGACGAGGCTATTTTAGTGTCATATCCCCCCCGCGTGATAGTGCACAAAATCCAGGAGCGAACAGAAAACGCCCGCGGTAATTTTCCCGGAGGTCAGCGTATGGCCCGCATGGCCTTTGTCAGTCTCTCCCTGGTGCTGATTTCCGTGGTGGGTGCGTGGTATTTCTCCCGCTCTTCCGACGGGACTCAGGAGCCCCGATTCACCCCGGGAAACCCCGGCACCGTGGTCGGCACCACCCGCATCAAGGGGAGCGACAGCCTCATGGTGTTTTTGAAGACCTCGGGCAGCGCCGTGCGGCTCCACGATCGGCAGGCGGTCAGCGCCGGGGATGTGATCGAGCTGCAGTACCGCTCGCCACTGAAGCACGGGGTGGTCCTCTCCGTTGACGGGCGCGGCGCCGTCACCCTCCATTTCCCCCGCTCCCCAAAGCAGTCCACGAGCCTCGCCCAAAGGCCGGCGCCACGGGCCTACGAGCTCGATGACGCGCCACGCTTTGAGCGCTTTATTTTCATCACCTCCCATGGCCCGCTCCCCGTTGAGGCGCTGCTCAAGCGGGCGCGCAAGGCGGGAGACCTCATGTCGGGGGATCCCCTCTTTGGTGACCTTCCCGGGGTCGAGGGCGAGGTGAGCGTACTTCTTATGAAAAAACAGGAGCCAACTAATGATTAGAACCATACTTTCCATTTCCTGCGGGATTATTCTGGGGGTCCTGGCCCTGTCGGTCGCGGCGGCACCCGAGAAAAAAGAGCGGCACAAGCCCATCACGCGCCTCGCCTTTTTAGTGGGGGCCAACAACGGCGGGCAGGGGCGGGTCAGGCTGCTATACTCCCACACCGACACCCGCGCCGTGTCCAAAGTGTTTCAGGAGCTTGGGGGGATCACCCCCGGCAACACCCACCTGCTCCTGGATCCTTCCCGTGGCGACTTTCTCAGGAAGAGCACGGCCCTGGCCTCGACCATCGCCGCGCTGCGGGGCTCGGGCAGACAGGTGCAGGTGATTTTTTACTATTCGGGACACTCCGACGAGACGGGACTCCTCCTCGGGGGGGAGCGCCTCACCTACAAAGAGCTCAGAAAGAACCTCAAGGACCTCAAGGGGGACGTTACCATCGCCATACTGGACTCCTGCTCCTCGGGGGCCGTTACCCGCGCCAAGGGGGGGCGTTTTGTGCCCTCCTTCCTCAACTCACAGCAGGATGTCACCAGGGGCGAGGTGTTTCTCACCTCCTCATCGGCCTCGGAAGCGGCCCAGGAGTCGGACACCATCAAGGGGTCCTACTTCACCCACTACATGATCTCCGGGCTCCGCGGGGCCGCCGACACCTCCAATGATCAGCGGGTGACCATTGGTGAAGCCTATCAATACGCCTTCGCCCGGACCCTCAAGCGGACCGAGTCCTCCCAGTCCGGTCCCCAGCACCCCAACTACGCCTTTCGGCTCGTGGGGAGCGGTGATCTGGTCATCACCGAGCTCAAAAAGACCCGCTCCAAACTGATCATTCCCAAAGCAGTGATTGGCCGCATCCTGGTGCGTGACAGCCAGGGGAACCTGGTCTCCGAGGTGGAGAAGTTCGGCAAAATGCCCCTCCATATTGCCCTGGCGCCGGGGGTCTACCAGGTCACCTTCATCACCGGGAAGCTGGTACGCAGGGGCCAGGTGGTGCTCGGGCGGGTCCGGGTCACCATGTTCGATGTGAACCGCCTGCGCCGCGCATCCACCGAGGGCGCCCGGGGCAAGGGTCCCCAGGATTCTCCCGTCACCCTCGTCCCCGCCTCGCTCTCGCTCTTCCCCTTCATGAGTGTCAACCGGGGCTTTGGGGGCCGTGTTGTGAATCTCTTCTCCCTCAACCTCCTCTATGAGCAGGCCTGGTCCCTCAGCGGGCTGGAGATCTCCGGGCTGGGAGTGCTCCGCAGCGGTTCGGTCAGGGGGATCCAGATCGCCGGGCTCTTCAACTACAACGAGGGCCCCACCACGGGGCTGCAGATCGGCGGCCTCCTCAGCGGCACGGACCGTGACTATAAAGGGATCCAGATCGGCGGGGTGGGGAGTGTGGCAATGGGAAACACAACCGGGCTGCAGATTGGCGGTGTCCTGGACTTCACACTTGGACACCTGCGGGGCGCGCAGATCGCGGGACTCGCCAACGTGGCGGGGAATGGCGGCAAAGGGCTCCAGATCGGTGGCGTGACCAACATCAGCGGGGCGAACTTCACGGGGCTGCAGATCGCGGGGGTGGCCAACATCACGGCGGGAGACATGAAGGGGCTGCAGATTTCCGGTGTCTTCAACTCGGCCCGGGACGTGACGGGGCTGCAGCTGGGTGTGGTAAACGTGGCCCGAAACGTGCGGGGGATGCAGCTGGGCGTGGTGAACGTAGCTGACCGCTCCTCGTGGTCCCTGGGGCTGGTGAACATCATCAAAAACGGCCGCTATCTCCTGGGAGTCAACACGGACACGGCCCGGGGGCTGAACCTGGAATTCAAGCACGGGGGCGACTACTGGCACACCATCTACAGTGTGGGAACCTACCTCAATGACTCCACCTACCGCGGGACGCTGCGGACGGGGGCGGGGTTCGGGGCCCACATTCCCCTGAACCCGCAACTGAGCGTGGATCTGGACGCGCTCACCTATCAGAAGGACGTGACCCGCAGCGAGACACCCTCGGGAACCGA
>JAHJLU010000226.1 GCA_018821745.1 Myxococcota bacterium
GACAGGTGACGCGGGCGAAAAACGGCAGATGTGGCAGACGCTCCGATACGTGTGTGAGGTTTCCAGCGGTGGATGTCTGGTAAATGTCCCCATTCCCGGCCAGGGAGATCAGCAGTTGGAGATGCCAGCGGGCACCATTGGTATCATCATGGATACTGATGGCGGGATTTGCCATGGCGATTCCGGTGGTCCCGCGCTGGTAACCAGGAGTGGACAGCAATATGTCGGGGGAGTGCACTCGTTTGTAATCCACAACGATTTAGATGTATGTGATTATTTCGGGGCGAGCACCAAAGTGGATAACTTTGAAAACTTCATCGAAGATTTCATCCACGCCGAGGTATGTAATAACGGCATCGATGACGATGGAGATGGAGACACGGACTGTGATGACTCCAGCTGCGCCAGCGCTGAAAACTGTATTCCCAATGCCTGCGATGACCCATTCATTCTCTCCTGCGGTGACTCCATCAGTGACTCCACCGGTTCCGCAAGCGCTACCAGCGCATGGTCCTATTACAATGCCCAGTGTACAAACGGGTTTACGGTGAATGAGTCGGAGATCGCCTTTGCCCTGGATGTCCCCGTCAACACCGAGGTCACGGTCAATCTCTCAATCCAGAACACCGACTCGGATCTGGAGCTCTTTCTCCTCAAGGGCAGCTGCGAAGCCAACAGTTGTGTTGCCGCGTCCACAAACCCTCCCGGAACCACCGAGACCCTCTCCTTCACTACCGACAGTGATGAGCACTTTATCATGGTGGAGACCTGGCAGAACGAGGGGGCCTTCACCATCAGCGTGGAGTGTAATGACGCCCCTCCACTGCCGGAAATTTGTGACAACGGTATCGACGATGATCAGGACGGGTTTACAGACTGCGCTGACAGTGATTGCCAGAACAATCCCCTGTGTGACACTTCAGAGAATTGTACCAACGGGACCGACGATGATGGTGACGGGTTCTCGGACTGTGCCGATGCTGACTGCTATCAGGCACAAGCATGCCTGATGCGAATGGAAGATTGCTCCAACTCCATTGATGACGATGATGATGGCGCAGTGGACTGTGAGGATGCTGACTGCCTGGATTCCCCCGACTGCGACACGGTGGTCCACGAGATTTGTGATAACGGAATTGACGACAACGGAGACGGTGTTGCCGATTGCAATGATCCTCTCTGCCGAACCTCGGCCCTCTGCCCTCATCCCATTGAACTGTGCGACAATGGCAAAGATGACGACGGCGACAGGCTTGTGGACTGCGATGACGCTGACTGTCACAGCCACGCCACCTGCACTCCCCCACAGGGCGAACTCTGTATCAACGGCATTGATGACGACAACAACGGCCTCACGGACTGTGAAGATGAAGCCTGTGCTTCCCATCATTACTGTGTCCTGACCAAGACAGGCTTTGACAGCACGGCAAAGGACGGATGCACCTGCCACGCCGGAAGTGATCCCCACTCCCCCCGCTCCACGCTGCTTCTGTTGGGATTCCTTGGACTCATCGCGTTCAGCAGGCGCAGACGTTACCTGGCCAATTGAGTTTTTTCAGGTCCCCTTTATTTTCCCACTGTGAAAAGATCCCTATAATTTTGTGCTGCCATGGAGAAGAGGGTCACGACCAGAATATGGCGGTATGCAGCACATACGATCATACCCCGGTACGATGTACCACAGTAAAGTGGCGTCTTCTCGGGCCAGATGTACTCGCCCAGCAGCCCCCCGTCCACCACACGAAGAGCTCCCAGCTTCCTCTTCCCGATGAGATACACAAAATCCCGCTCAAATCGCAGCGACCGCAGGCCAAAACCCGGTAAACTGTGGTGCCAGATTCGCTTTCCCGCAGGAGAGATGAGGGTGACTGCCTCTTTCCCATAGATGTACAGCCCACGCACATCTGCCCTCACTCGAGCGTTGTGGAGGGGGTGACTCCACAGCTTTTTGCCATGCACGTCAAGGGCAGTCACCTGGTCCTTGATCAGGAGAAGCATATTTCTCCAGGTCATCATGGTCCGGGTCGTGTGCACTCGATCCCAGGCAACTTTTCCGGTCTCCCTGCCAACACACGCTATCTTCTCTGGACCATCACCGAACAGACAGATATACGGCCCATGGATCAATCCCCCCGAAGCATTGGCCATATCCAGGGACCACTTGACCTTCCCGTCGGCGGCGAGGAGAGTAACCTTGTGGGCAAAATATACCAGCGCCTCGCCCTCCAGGATGGAACATGACGTTGCCAGACCGCTGCCATATTGCCAAATCACTCGACCGCTGCGCCGGCCCAGAAGCGTGAGCGTTCCACGCGAGAGGGCAAATAGTCCCGTTTTGCCCTCGGCGAGAAACCGTCCTGAACTGGAATACAGGATCCGGCCCCTCTGTACGACGGAGAACCCATCAGTCTTCCTGACCAGGATTTCACCACCACTCAGTCGCTGGCCGGTGATCGGCGCACGTCCCTCAAGAGTTCGCTCCCTCACAGTACCGAAAAAGGAGTCAATCCGCACCCCGAAGGTTTTTTCTTCGTGGCGGTCTTCATGGAGCATGATTCCGCTCTGTGTGAGGCGGAGGGGATAGTTGCCATAGGACCAGGCCCCCCGGTGCTTCCAGAGCAGGGTAGAGTCCCGGGGGAGAAACGCATAGACCATTTGCCTCGCCTGGACATACAAAACTCCGTGATGCAGCACGGGGCTTCCCGGAAAGTGTTTACGCTGCAATCGGAAGACCTTCGCCGTGACCCCGTGGGCCGGAGCACCGAGCCGGGATTTATTATCCGCCAACAGCCGGCGAAAGGGATTGTTCGATCCCAGCACACCGAGGACCATGTCATACCGCTCCAATAGTGCCCGGTAGGCAGGATCTCCAACTTTTTGTACAGCGGCGAAAGCTGCATCTCTGACAGCCTTGTCCTTGTCCAGAGCGAGTAAAACCATCCTCCCCAAAATTATGGAGGGGGAGCCTGGTGACAGATTTTTCAGTGCTGCAATTTTTTGTTGAGGAGCACCAGCCATTTGCGAAAGGAGCCGGGCAATATTTTTCTGTCCAGTCAGTGGAGTATAAATGCCCGATTTCCATAACCCC
>JAHJLU010000227.1 GCA_018821745.1 Myxococcota bacterium
CGGATTTTATTAGCTGGCTTAAACAGAATCGGTTCTAGTCATAACAAGTTTGTGCAGTTGACGTTTTGGTCTACGCTCCGTTTTGGGGTGGCTTCGCCACTTTACCCCAAAACTCCACTTCAACCAAAACGCAACTGACAAAAGCGTTAGGCGAATAAAAGTAAGATGATTAAAGCCAGATTCACAAAGGAAGGCGTTGTATTTGCCCGGTATACATACCCCGGTGCCTGTGTTTATCCTCAAGGCAAAGTTCCGTACAGCGAAATTGAGAGTATAGACCCTAATGCGTTTCCTCCAGAACTGCGACTCCACAGCGGGGAAGTAATATTCATTCCTGCAACACATAAAGAAGAACTGGAAGTAATTGCAGCGAACAATGGCATCGAGATATGCAGTAGAATTAATTTATGGTCTGGAATTCTGGAACCATTCCTCGACACCGAATTTGACGATGAGCATACAGAGCGCACGATTCAATGGTTAGAAGAAAATGGGGTTTCTCGAGAAGAGGTACTAGTATTCCGGAAGTAACTCGATACTCGTATGAGCCTTTACAATTTTGTTCACTGGGAATGGCTACACTTGGGACTAATGGATGCTCTAACTCCATGGCCATCAAGGGTGCTTCCATCTTGGATGCCTCTAGTACATTCAAAGTATGAAAAATTCTATATGCGCGCAATGGAGATAGCGAAACGAGGAAAAATCCTCGAGTAGGTTTAAATAATTGGACAAGAGCGCCTAACAAGGCGCTGCAGTCGACAGGCCAGCCTGACATGGCCCTTGCAAAGCAAGGCCCCTGCAAGTCAGACCCGCCAACTGAGCTTGGACGTTAGGCCATGAAGAGACTATGAGCAAAGCAATGTATCTCGCCGATGAATTCAGACCGCGGGCGACAATCCGTGGCGGTACCGCCATGTTTGCGGCAGATGATGCCATTGCCTTGGTTCAAGAAGCACACAAGCAACGGATCATCATCCTCGGGATAGACACATTCCGACTCACTGAAAAGGCAACTGAGCCAATGATGGACCATATACTGGATCTCAGTACGCGGGGCTTCTTCGCCGATGACGATTGGGGCCAGAGCATTCAATTTATTCAGGAAAGGGCAGGTCAAGGATTTCACTTTGAGATTGTCCTCGGTGATGCGATTGAAATCGGGAGAAGCCGAACAAGATGAATGCAGAACTATTTCTTGCCGCTGTCGCGCCAAGAAAAGTCTGATTCACGACGTTCCAGGAGAAATGTTGTGCAAGGGAGGTTATTTGGAAGAAAAAAGGAAGAGCCTCTCAACGAAAATGAGGTGCGTTTGGTCCTCCCTGAGGAGTCCTAGACGCTGATGGAATGGAAAGAGGACAGCTTGCCGTGTTTTGGGATGCTCAATTCTGCACTCATTGACTTTGAGAACAAACAGATTTTCGGGTGGCACCTCTCGGTGATCATCGACTTTGAGGAAACAGTCGAAAATGGAATGCCCTCGGAGGAAGAAAGAGAAATTGTCGATCCGAGAGACGGGTAACACCACATCGTACTTCACGCCCCATCTCGTCCCAGCCCTTTAGTGGGTCATCACCAGCAGGGTCATAGAGCACCAATGTCCCACTGTGTCCTGCAGTCGAGGCAGGGACCATGAACTCTATTCCCCGCGCATCATGGCGTCCACGTCCTCCTGGGCTGTGGTGATGGCTCTGATGTTGAATTTCTCCACCAGCACTTTGGCGACCCCGGGAGAGAGGAATCCCGGAAGTGTCGGTCCCAGGCGAATTCCCTTGAACCCCATGTGAAGCAGGGCCAACAGCACGAGCACCGCTTTCTGTTCATACCAGGCCAGGTCGAAGGAGAGGGGGAGGTCGTTGATGTCGCTCAGGTTGAAGGCCTTCTGGAGCGCCATGGCGATGACCGCGAGGGAGTAGGAGTCGTTGCACTGGCCCGCGTCCAGGACCCGGGGGATTCCGCCTATATCGCCGAGATCCAGCTTGTTATAGCGGTACTTGGCGCATCCTGCGGTGAGAATGATGGTGTCTTTGGGCAGCTTCTGGGCGACCTCCGTATAGTAGGACCGCTGCTTGTGCCGCCCATCGCACCCGGCCATGACGATGAAGCGTTTAATCGCTCCGCTTTTCACCGCCTCCACGACCTTGTCGGCCAGGGCCAGCACCTGCTTGTGACCAAAACCCCCCACAATGGTCCCCTCCTCCAACTGCACAGGCGGCTCGCAGCGCTTCGCCAGCGCGATGATCGCGGAGAAATCCTTGGATGCGCCGGGTTTTCGAGCCGGGATATGGGTACACAATTCATGGCCCACGGCTCCTGTGGTGAAGATCCGCTCGTTGTACTCCAGCTTGGGCGGCACCAGGCAGTTGGAGGTGAAGAGCACGGGGCCCTTGAAGGAGGCTATCTCCGTTGGCTGGAGCCACCAGGCGTTCCCGTAGTTGCCCACCAGGTGGTCAAACTTTTTGAAGAAGGGCCGATAGTGGGCCGGGAGCATCTCGGAGTGAGTGTAGACGTCAACGCCCTGTCCCTGGGTCTGCTCCAGGAGTTCCTTGAGATCCACCAGGTCGTGGCCGGAGATGAGAATGCCGGGGTTTGAGCGGGTCCCGGTGAAGACCTCGGTTATCTCGGGGTCTCCGAACTGGCTGTTGGCCTCGTCGAGGTAGGCCATGACGGTGACGCCGAACTCTCCGGTTTTCATGACCAGGGCAACCAGGTCGTCGGCTCCCAGGGTGTCGTCTTCCAGGGCAGCGAGGGCGCTAAAGAGAAACTCAAAGACATCACGCCCGCCCTGTTTTATTTGATACCCGTGCTCCAGGTAGGCGGAGATCCCCTTCAGGCCGTAAAGGACGAGAGACTTGAGGGAACGGATGTCTTCGTTCTCAATGGCGAGCCAGCCG
>JAHJLU010000228.1 GCA_018821745.1 Myxococcota bacterium
ATAGTTTGTGGTGGGGTTGCCCGAGGTGAGGCGGAAGCGCACGCCAAAGCCCCAGCCGTTGCTCCACTTGCCCGAGAAGATGGCCGTGAGGATGTGGGTCTGGTCAAAGTCAAAGAGGTACCACTCGCCATCTTTGGTGTCGCGGCGCTCGGAACGCAATAGAGTGTATGAGACCCAGCCGAAACATTTTTTGAAGCCCAGATAAGGTGGGCACTCCAGGGAGTTGTTCTTTTTGAGCATGAACTCGGCGCCGTAGATGCGGCCGTTGCCCGTGTTCTCGATGTTGAGGCGCTTCTCCTCCGTGGGGGAGATCTGGATGGTCCTGGTGGAGGGCGCCACCAGCCCGTAGAGGTGCTTGTAAAAGCCCGTGAGGCCGATGGACATGGAGCGAAGCGCCTGCCACTGGAGACCGGTTGAGTAGTGGATGGCGCTCTCGTGTTTGATGTCGGGGTTCCCGATATCCTTGGAGTATTGATAAAACTCCGGAGCCTGGGAAAAGAGCCCTGCGCCGGCCTTGAGGGCCAGCTTCTTTTTGATGAGGTCGTATTTCATGGTGAAGCGGGGGTCCACGGCGTAGTTGCTCTCGGATTTCACGTTCCAGAAGTCAACACGCAGCCCCGGGAAGAAAGAGAGGCGGTCCATGGGTCGCCAGTCACCCTCTACCCACAGGGCCTGACGGAAGATGTCAGCTTTTTCTTCCCACAGGAAGTTGCCGGTTCCATCAAAATCGGCATCGCCCTCTTCCTCTTGTGTACCCACCACGTGGGCAAACTTGAGCTTCATGGTGAGCTCCGTGTAGGAGCCGTCAAGACCCACGCCAAGACGGAACTTGGGGTGGAGCTTCCTGAAGTACTCGGTTCGCCAGCTCGCCCGCTTGATCTCATAGCGGAAGGCAAACTGGTTGCCCGGGGTGTCAAAGGAGGTCACGGGGATGCCGTAGGAAGCCGAGAGCTTGAGCTCGTTTTTGCCCCATTTACGATCCCAGAGCAGAATCGCCTTGTTGAAGTTGGTTTTATAGGGGGCGTAATTGTCATCAAGGAGCACGAGCCGGTCAAAGGACCCAAAGATGACCGCCTTTAAGTTACCTTGGAGCAGCGGGTGCTGCACAATGACCTGGTAGTCCTGATAGAAGGGCGCGACGCCAATGCCCAGGGTGTCCTTGAGCGGCCTGATGAGGGCGTCGATCCAGGAGCGCCTGTAGGACATGGCAATGGAGCCCTTATTGAAGATGCCGGGCAAGGGACCCTCAAGGAGCAGACCGGCGTCCCAGATATCCATGTCGATGTAGCCGTGCCAGCCGTCGGTTTTGGGCTTGCGGGTGGTCACGTTGATGACACCGCCCATGGAGTTGCCATAGCGGGGCGAGAAGTTGCCGGGGATGAAGTCTATCTTTTTGAGGAGGTCCGAGTTGAACACCGAGGTGAGCCCAAGGAAGTGATAGAGCTGCACGGTCTCGTGGCCCTCGAAGTAAATTTTGGTGTCACCGGGGGCGGCACCACGCACCACCAAGAGGCCAATACCAAAGGGGCTTCTTGCCACGCCGGGCATGTTCTGGATGGCCTTGAGGGCGTCACCCTGGGTCCCGGGGATGGCGATAATCTCGGGCAGGGTCACCGTGTAGCGGGTGACCTCCTTGCGGTCTTTTTTACCCACGATGGTGGTGGTGTAAGGGTCGTCTATCTTGCGGCGGACAAAATACTCCACGGTGATGCGTTCACTCAGGCCAACTTTTTCCGTGGTCTGGTAGTTGTAGCAGCCCGGGGCGAGCACTTTAATAATGTAATTGCCCGGGTACACCCTTACGGTGAATGTGCCGCGCTTTGAGCTGTAGGTGGAGGCCACCTTGGCGCCAAAGCCCTTTTTGCCGATGCGCTTGTGAACAACCACCTCGGCGTCTTCGATGCGCGTGGCCGACCCCTTCTCCCAGATAGTTCCCGTGATAACACCCATGCCCGCCTGTTTCAGGTCAACCTTGGGGATCTTTCTGGGGTCCAGGCTGCCCAGCCCCGAGTCAGTTTTGCACGTGGGGTCGGTCTTGGGATCACAGGGTGGTTTCTTCACCGCCGGGTCAACCTTGCAGGCAGGGTCGGTCTTGGGATCGCAGGCGGG
>JAHJLU010000229.1 GCA_018821745.1 Myxococcota bacterium
AACGTGGATTCCCATGTGCTGCATGTTTATTTCCTGGTCGCCCCGGATCTTCTGGGCGCCCCTTCCGTCTTCCCCCTGGTCCCCACCCACACCGAAGTGGTCAAGCGGGCGCTCCGCATGAAGCGCTTCTGTCACGAGTGGGGTTCTCTCCTGGGCGGACGTACGACTCACCCCACCAAGCCCGTTCCCGGTGGTATGGCCTCCATGCCCACCAAAAAAGAGCTGGCGACCCTCAAGCAGCGTATCCTCGACGAGTTTGTCCCCGATGCGCTTGAGACCCTCGAGACGGTCAAGGCCCTCGCCGGTGCCGTCCCCGCCTTTGAGCGTCCCACTGAGTACATGGCTGTTTACACCGGTGATGAGTATGGCCTCTATGAAGGCAACGTCCAGACCGTGATGCCCGATGGCACCAAAGAGGTCTACGACGTCCATAACTACCTCAATATCACCAACGAGTATGTTGTCCCCCAGTCCACGGCCAAGTACAGCAAAAACAAGATGGGCAGCTACATGGCCGGCGCCCTCGCCAGGGTCAACAACAACTACGCGCAGCTCCACCCCGAGGCACAGAAAATCGCCCAGCTCTTCGGCATGGACAAGCTCTGCTTCAATCCTTACATGAACAGTGTGGCCCAGCTGGTTGAGTGTTTCCATTCCACCTTCGAGACCCTCGAGCTCATCGATGCACTCCTGGCCATGGATAACTATGATCCCGATCAGGCGCTGGTAAAACCCACCAAATTTGGCTGGGGCTCAGCTTGTGTTGAAGTTCCCCGTGGTATCCTGTTCCATGCCTATGAGTATGATCAGGATGGCATGTGCGTCCGTGGCGACTGCATCATTCCCACGAACCAGAACCACGCCAATATCCAGTTGGACTTTGAGAAGCTCCTCCCCGAGCTCATGGCTGCCGGGAAAACCGAGGCTGAGATTGAGCTGGCCATGGAGATGCTGGTCCGTGCTTATGACCCATGCATTTCCTGCTCCACCCACTACCTCGACGTCACCTTCAAAAAATAATCTCCCCCTCTTCTTCATGACAACCCAAGTGGGGTGAATGCAACACAGTGTGTCTATCCTTGCCCCCATTGCAGGGGTTTTACCCCCCAACCATTGTCCAAATCTTTCCGGGGGAACGTAATCCGGCTTGATATAGAAGGGTTTGACGAATTTTGGTGGGGAGGACGTTTTTTTTTGTGACGAATTCCACCTGAAGTGGTAGGTGAAAGGCAGCACGGGAGGCAAGGATGAAATATATTATCGGAATTGGAAATTACAGCATGGGCGATGACAGCGTCGGACTGAAGATTATCGAGTACATCGACGAGAATATCCCCGACAGGGATTTCGAGGTCATCGACATGTCGGACAATGGTCTGAATCTTGTGGCATACCTCACCCCCGAGACGGAGCGCATTCTCTTTGTTGACTGTGTCAAGATGGGAAAAAATCCCGGGGAGACCATGGTATTTTCTCCCGACCAGGTGATCTCCGACAAGGCTCTGGCCAATATCTCCACCCATGAGGGAGATATGATCAAGATCATCCAGCTGCTCGAGGGGCTCGACTACACCATGCCACCCATGCGGTTTTTCGGGATTGAGCCCAAGAGCTGTGAGTCAGGGCTGGGGGAACTCTCCGATGTGCTGAGCCAGCAGTTGACGCGCTATGTGGAGTCGATTATCACTCTGATCGGGGAAGAGTGGTAGCCTGCCCATGGGCAAGGGAGAAGCCCGCTAGGTTTCAGCGCAGCAGGAGTAGATAGGCAAGAGCTCCCGATTGTAGAATAAATGCCACCAACAGCACCCACATATACCAGGGAGGTGTTGACTCTGTGTCATCCTCAACAACTTTTTCCGGTGCTTCGTTCTTCTTTTTCAGCAGATTATCAATAATGGCATACTCAGGGGCTGAATCGTGGCGCCGCTCCTCCTGGTCTATTTTTTTCTGCTCGGCCCTTGTGGGGGCAGCATTGGCCAGGAGCGCGTCCTCCAGCCATGATTTTTCAAATCCCAGCTCCATAAGGCCTGTTGCCATGGTGTTCATGTCCCCTGCGCCGTGGAGGGCGTCGACTTTCTCGGTTATCTGAACCAGCGCGTCGTCGGAGGCGATGGTGCGCACAAAGTTCTCCGACGCCTTTTTCATGGGGTTGTCCCGGATTCGGACGAGGACGTTGTGTGCCTGCCGCAGGGTGAACCGATCGTGCCGGCCCTGTGCCACGTTGATGCGGATCCAGCTCCCGATGGCGGTACCTTCATACTCTCCCAGATCGAACTCGCCTTTCATGATGCGGATCATGGAGGCCTGCATCTCCCCGGGGACCTCGAAGGGATTCTCTCCCAGGAGCGCGTACATCACAGTCCCCGCCAGGGAGAACACATCGTCTTTTTCATCGAAGACATCAAGGGTGACGGAAGGGGCAGTATATCCCGGTGTGCCGGTCATCATGCCCGACATCATGGTGAGGGACTCCGTCTCCACATTTTCAATGATCTTTGTGTTGCCAAAATCAATGAGGATCCCGCGGTGCTTGCGGTCGTTGCGGATGTGGGCCTTGTTTTTACGCACCAGAATGTTGGCGGGCTTGAGGTCACGGTGGGACATGCCGTGCTCCTCATACATGTAGATGAGCGCCTCCAGGATATCGAGGATAATATCGATAACAGGCACGGGATCGAGTTTGCCCCCGGACTCCTGTGTGAAATCTTCAAGATCCTGGCCCAGCACGTACTCCATAACCAGGTATGCGTAGGAGTCCGACTCGAAATACTCAATAAATTTTGCAATATTCGGGTGCGTCGCCATGGACAGCAGCTCGGCCTCCCGGTGGAAACGTTCCAGGGAGTCTTCCGAGGCCATATCGGATTTATCAAGGATCTTCATGGCCGCTTCTCTGTCGGTCCCGATGAAGGGGCTGGTCACCAGCACGACCTGCCCCATGCCGCCTTCTCCGATATGGGATAAAATGGTGTACTCTCGGGAGAGTAAGAGTTTTTCTCCAGGTTGAATAGTGGTCCTTCCCCTGGAGTTCGAGTGGTCCTGTCCGTTTGGAGCGCTCATCGTTCACCTCGCTTTGCCCATATAATATCAGCAACTGTATAAAATGGTACCCCAAGCAAGGGCTGGGGAGGGCCTGGAGGAAAGATTTATTCAGGGGAGATAGGAGAGGAGGACAGTCAGGTCCATGGAAATATTCATGTCCATGGTATTGCTGGAATTTTCTTTTTTCAGGACCGTGAACATATTGACCATGGTGGATGCCTTGGAGGAGGGGACCGGTTTGGTCAGGTCCACGGTGATGGTCCCCCGTCCCTGACCCGAGAGTTTTTTCAAGTGCTGGGTAACGCCTTGGGGGAGCTGGGGATTTTTAATGTCGGTGTTTTTTGCCCACTGGGACGAGGTCATGGACAGG
>JAHJLU010000230.1 GCA_018821745.1 Myxococcota bacterium
TGCCCCGTCAGCAGCGCACTACTGTTGAGCGGAGTGACAGGCCGCAGCTGTGTTGATTTCTGGTTAGTAACTTCTATCAGGAGCGGTTTATCACTGCTGAACAAACGACGGCGCTGCAAATACTCAAGCCCATCCTTAGCCGCTAAAAGGTCAATCAGCCGGTTGAGCAATGGCACCCGCTCCTCTTTCTGCACAATTCTCAATGCCTGCTCAAGCAGCATGCTCACAAACTGGGTGTACGCATGAGGTGCAGACTCGTCATCGATCTGCCGAAGCACCGCTCTCAGCTCCGGATGACTGATAATGAGCTGTTGCAACTCGTCATCCAGAAGCTGTTCATAGAGACCAACTGGTAGATTCTTTTTCATTTATTCCTTATCGAGCATTGAGCGGCATGGGTGTTCGGTTAAGGGACTTAGATTCTAATTAGCAATTGAAAAAGACCATGAGCCGTAATTATCTAAGATTACGAGATCAAAAGAAGAACACGGCAGCATCCACAAGAATCTTATCCTCCCCAATCGAGTCCTCAAAGAGGTTTTTTCAAATAGTGAATTGAAATCTATCTCACACAAGGCCAACATAATAGAACGAAACAGGAAAATAGAAATCACTCCGCTTTTCTGGACGCTAATTTTACGGTTTGGAATCGGGGGCGTCGTTCTGCTCGGCCAGCCATGCGGTGATGCAGTCCCAGTCCACGAGGGTGAGGTGCACGTCCTGCAATGCCTCCAGTGCGCCGATGTTGTTCTTCAGGTAGGTCACGGCGTCGTCGGGATCGCCGGGGGGAACGCGGATGTCGTAGATGACCGAGACATCCATGGCCCACCCCTCGGGGTGCTCCGGGTCGAGGCCGAGAGTGCCCGTGGCGAGGGCGATCTCGCTCAGGGGCAGGATCCGCTCCATGGCCATGGTCGCGGCCACGGAGAAGAGGGCCAGGTTTGCCTCGGAGTCCGTCTCCAGGTGCGCGTCCAGCCGCAGAAAGGGCGCTGAATGATCACCGGGGGCCGGTGGTATAAGGGTCACCCTCATGGCGGTGTCGGCGTGGGCCCGCGCGTCACTGAGAAGGCCGTGCAGGGCGATCCCGGCGTCGATGATCTCTTCAAGGTGGTCGGTGTGTTCTTCCATGGAACCTCCGGGTGGTTTCATTGTACAATCCTTTATGCGGTTCTCGCGGTGGGGGTGTTGTCCTGGCGGTGGGGTGATGGCCATGCGAGCACCACGGGGACTTCGAAGGCCTCCCTGATGCGCAGGTTGAGCACCAGGCGCCCAAAGACTGTAGTGGAGCCGTGGTGCCCGCGATCATCGAGGATCACCGTGTGCTCGCCCGGGGTGGTGGGCAGGGCGATAACCACCACCTCCCGTGTGAGGCGCAGCGGCTGGAGTGTGGGCTCCCGTGGCAGCGGCGGTGTCCCTGCATCCACAGCCTTCATCAATTTATCCATAGCCTTCGGGCTCAACACATAGCTCCCGTTGTGGGGACAGATGCGGTACCCGTCCTTGAACACGCGGTCGTCCTTGAGGGCCTCCAGGTCTGTAACGAGCCGGAAGTACTCCACCACCATACTCCCCGCTGCCAGCTCCTGGGCAGTGGGAGTGCAGTGCAGGCAGACGTCAAGGATCGCGCGCGGACCGCTGTCGGGAGCATACAGGGAGCGGATACCCCAGGTCTGATCCGCCAGCTCCCCCTGCCGCCACCGCAGGCCATCGAGCCGAACGAACTCGGCAAACCGCTCTACATCGGCCAGCGTCACCGGGTCGTCGAGCTCCCACCCGGCCGGTCTGCCCAGGTGGCGACGGTCCAGGTATGAGCGGGTGATGAAGAGGGCCGCCTCACGGATGCCCTCGAAGAGGGCCCGCAGCCCCTCAACGTGCCGGTTCTCGTCAAAGATCCTGCGGTGCGCAAAGTAACAGGTCCTGAGCTCCATGAAGGTAGGGCGACGCGAACATCCCAGGTGAGTGGTGGCGGTCTCGTGATCCATGATTGTTCCTCCGTGGCGCTCGGGGCGCGCTTTGAGGGAAGGCTATGCCCGCCGGAGCATCTTCCCGGGTGGCGCTCCGGGTGTAATCCCGGGTGCCTCTACTATTACTATTGCGCAGCCCAGGACAGGATTTGTCCCATTACTCCCGGAAACAACGAGCGCGCGCTTTCGGCGACGCTCCGGACAGCTTTTGTCCCGGGGCAGGGTATTAATAAATTAAGCCCGGTGTTCATCCCGACCCGCTCATCACCCGGCAAACCAAAGCCAAGGAGCATCCATGAGTGAAGAGAAGCCCCCCCGCGAACCCCGCATCATCAACCTCGACGACCTTCTGCCACCCGACGCCGACGACGCGGTGGACGATTCCCCCAGGGCGCCGGTCTCCAATCCCGACGATGACGATGGCCGGGAGGGCCGCATGCGCCTCGCCGCGCTGTTCAAACGTATCAACGGGCACCACCGGGAGGTCCTCCCCATGGACCTCTTCCTGAGGGGCCCCAGGACCGGGGAAGACCCCCTCGCGACCCTCCCGCGGCGGTTTCCCCGTGCGCAAAAGTACGATCTGTCGACCGCGCGCCGTGCAGCCCGGGATCTCCTGGTCATCATGGAGGCGCTGGCCGCTGACGCCCTCCCCTGCCCCTCCTACCCCGAAGAGGACCTGCAGAACTACCTCTACTCCCTGGCCCGCAAGCGCATCCAGGGCCCTCCATACGACGACGAGGGGGCGTGGACACTCTTCCCCCGTGGAATCACCCTGGACCGGGCGGGACGTGACGACTTCATGGCCCTCCCCACGCGCCTGGCGGTGGGGATCCTCACCCTGACCCGCACCCGGCGCCCAGACCTCATCCGGGACCGCGCCCTCCACGACCGCGCCCTCACCGAGGGGCTCCTGTGGCTGGCCCGGGAAACTGAACCGCCGCGCCGGCGCCGGGTCCGACACCCCGAGGAGAAGCGCCTCGATGAGGAGCTCCTCACCCTGCGCAGCGGGGGCGTCATCGAGCTCCTGCTCAAAGAGCCCGCCGTGTGCCTCCCCATGGCCGAGCGGCTGAACAGGCTGCGGTGCGCGGTGGAGCGCGACCTCCTGGAGAGCAGGGAGCGCCGCTCCATTATGAGCTTCACTGATCACATCATCTCGGCGGAGACGCTCCGCCTCGTGGATATGGCGGCGCTCTCCCGGCGGGAGCTTGCGCAGGTCGAGACCCTGGAAGGCTGCACCTGCTTGTACCGGGCGCTGCGACCGCACCTCGCCTCCGAGGAGACGGCCCCATGGCGGGAAAAACTGCACTCCCTGGCCGATGGCGCGCCCTACACCGAGCTCGCCGGCGCGATGCTGCTGCTCACGGAGCTCGGAGAGATCGGCGATCGGGGGTTCTGGCTTGAGCGCCTGCTGGCCCGGGCCAGGTCCCGCAAGGAGCTGGAGAACCTGGAACACCTGTGTCGCCCCTCTGAGCACCAGTGGGTCGTCATTGTGCTTGAGCGCCTGGCGTCCTGGGCCCGGGAGCCCCGGGAGTGGACCTCCCTGGACCGGCGCCTGGTCCACGCGGGTGGACAAAGGGAGCTGGCGCTTGAGTGGTACGACAACGCCCTCGCCGTGGCCCCCGACAAACCCACGCGCCGCCACATCGCCCACGAGATGATGCAGCACCTCAGGGACCGGGTCCGGGGGCGGAAGATCCTCCGGGAGCTGGGCGACCTGAAGTGACAACAGGCGACCTCACTCCTGCAGCGGTGTGGCCAGGGTCTCGATGCCGTTCTCCTCAAGGAAGAGCAGCGCCGTTACCTCGGTGGCGAAGATGCACGCGAACCCCTCTGTCTCGAGAAACCCCCAGAAGTTGTCATTGCAATAAGACTTGTGGCTCTGGCCCGCCGGCGGGTCGAAGCGGAACCAGACCAGCACATCTCCGCGCCATGCGGCGATGACGCCGTCGTCGCGCACGGGTCGCTCGACGCAGGTGTGGAGGGCGTCCATAGGCACCAGCGGGGCCAGAAACGCCACGGCCTCGGCGAGGAACGCCTCCACCTGCGCGCGGTCGTGGGAGGTCACATACATCATGTACCGGGCGAGGCTGTGCTCCTCATGGGCACCGTGGGGCGGCGCGAGGACCAGCTCGGCGTACCGCTCCTCTGCCCATCTCGACGTGCTGAAGAGTTCGACGAGGGTGAGCCCGGCGTCGATGATAACCTCGGTGTAGTGGGTCACTGCGGTCATGGCTGGTTCTCCTGGGCCATTGGCGCGGTGCGATGCGGGACTGGCCTCTACCGTTATTTTGCCACACCGCAGGACAGTTTTTGTCCCACCGTCGGATATACATAAAGTGAGCGCGGCAGTCCCGCGCCGGCCCCCATCTTCCACCCGCCCCCAATGAAAGGAGCTCCATGACCGACACCACCGATGACTTCCTTGACTCCGACGAATTTGACATCGACAACCCTGAGCACGTCCAGCGTTTCCTCGACCGGATGCTGGATGTTGAACACTCCACGGAAGATGAGGAGACCCCGCGGCTGCCCAGGCTGCCCCTGCAACTGGGCGGCGCAGCACCCACCCGGCTCATCTTGAAGATCGACGCCGTCGGAGCGAACGTCAGGCAAGAGCTGTGCGAGCGCTGGGAACACGATCCCGAGGCCGCCATGGCCAACCTCCCGCGAGCCTTCGCCCCCTGCGAGACCGTGGACATCGACGAGATGTACCGAAAAAACGCGGGGCTGCTCATGGTCCTCGAGGCTGTGGCTGAAGGGATCATCCCCGGCCCCGGCTATCCCCTCGAGGATCTGGAGCGCCTCATCCGCAGCCTCGTGGCCGGACAGCGCAACGACATGAAGTTGATGCGACCCGGCTCCTGGTGCGTGGCCCCCGACAACGAGCACATGCCCTCCGACGCCCGGGTGGACTTCGCCTTCACACCCACCTACGCGGTGATTGCCCTGTTCACGCTGGTGAAGGAGCGACACTTCCGGCTCGTGCGGCGCATCCCCGGCTTCAGGAGCGCCATGTCGGCGGGCTACCGCTTCTCCACTCTCCGCGGCCTGCAGGGCCACGGATACGAGTCGTGGGACGGCATGATGGACGCGCTGGAGATCCTCCGCACCGGGAAGGTCATCGCCTACGCCGACGCCCACCCGCGCTTCTCGGTGCCCTTCACCAAGGCGCTCCACAAGCTCAGGACTGGTATCTGCGCAGACTACGCCCGCGGGCGCAGGACCGGATTCCACGGGGTCCCCGTGACCCTCTCGGGCCTGCGCTGGTTCGTGGATGTCGCCGTGCACGGGGAACCCGCGCTGGAGCGCGCCCGGAACCCCGACGAGCTGGCGTCCCGGCTGGACCGACTGCGACACTACCTCCCCGGCGAGGTGGTCAGCCGCTGGGAGTCCCGGCTGGGTGAGTGGCTCTGCGAGCTCCTGGCGGACCAGCACGATCTCGAGGCCCTGGCCGAGCGCCTGGAGACACCGTGGAACATGCTCTCTCCCGCGGCACAGATCATGTGGCGGACTCGACTCGGTGAGCTGGCCGTGGACGGCCTCTCCGGTGAGCCGGACTTTTACGTGCTGGCGCAGCGCTACGACAAGCTGCGGCGCCACCTCCCCGATGCGGTGCGCGGGGCGTGGCTCGACCGGCTCCTTGAGCTTGGAGATCAGGCGAACTTCCGGACGCTCATCACTGTCATCCATGTCTTCCTCGAGGGGGAGAGTGAGGAGCGGCGGCGGGCCTTCAAGGAGCTGCAGCACCGCAAGGCCCGGACCATCGATGATCTGCAGTGGCTCAGGAAGGACTGTGATGAGTTTGTGGATCTGCAGTTGGACGCAGTGAGGCAGGAGGCAGCCCTCACCTTCGACGCCAGGGCACTGAGCTCCCTGGCCCGGGAACTGCACCGGCTGGGGGGCGACGAAACCGAGGTGCGGGAATGGTTTCAGCGGGCACTGGAGATAGCTGACCTCGGCGGCAAGCGGGCCGTGGCGAGCAAGGTCATGGAGACCCTGCGCGACAAGCGCTGGGGTCACGCCATCCTG
Source organism: Myxococcota bacterium (assembly GCA_018821745.1). GTDB lineage: Bacteria > Myxococcota_A > Polyangia > HGW-17 > HGW-17 > SZUA-580. The sequence goes on from JAHJLU010000230.1 coordinate 5,994, forward strand.
CGGGAGATCGGCGATCTCAGGCCCATGCCTTCCAAGGTCTGATGGCTGTCATCCCCGGGTACGAACCGTCTCCGGGTCTTATCGGAGCCCTGGATGACGGGGGGTTTGTACGGCACGAGGTGGCTTCACCCCGTGGGTCCTGCTTCGTGCCGGCCGGAGTCCTGGATCCCGGGTCTTCGCCCGGGATGACGAATAGGAGAGACTGGATGACGAACCAGAGGGACAGGGAGAACGAACCAGAGGGACAGGGATGACGAGCGAGAGGGGCCGGAATAACTCGAGAACCTGAAAACCTGACGGTCCTCGTCAGGCTCCAATTCCCACCTCATTGACTCCAACCCCCGTTGACTGACTGGCTCTGGATCAGGGCACAAAATACAATCAAATAAATCGAGTTTTCTTCCACCATCATTTATTACAGCAGCAAATACGGCGTCAAAGTTTTGATCCCCTGTTCAGGCAAACAGAGGTCCACTATATTTGGGTAGAAATCACTTTGAGAGTGAGGGACTGCGGGGGAATTATTGGGGGAGGTCGGGGACAATGAGCGCCGGTAAAAACATCACCGAAAGCGTCATTTTAGCGGATGAGTGGCGATAATCGGGGAAGTCGAATCTGGGATTGCCTTAAATCAGGGAAATGTTATTTCATGTGGAGATGTCACTGCTCCTGATGGTGTGGGGAAAGAGAAAAAATATGAAAAAAAACATGGTAATCGTGCTTGCGTTGTTAGCCTTGGGATGTTCCAAAAAGGAATCGAAAGATGGCGTCTCTTCGAGGATCTCACCTGCGTCAGCGCAGGTAAAATTTGTGATGCTGCCCAACCAGTCCGTTAAGCTGGTCGATCCGGGAAAAGCGCCTCAAGAGCGCTATCAGTTCACGCTCACTCCGGGGCTAAAGGAGCGCATGATCATGGATTTTGATGTCAAGATGCTTAGCGGCGCTCAGTCCATGCTCCTGCTCTCCGTTGTCTGGACGAGCGATATCGTGCATAAAAAAATGACGAAAGACGGCGGGCTTTCGTATATCTTCACCGACAGCATGAGGGCGAAGCCCGGCATGACTAACTTCAAAAAATTCAATGAGCTGGTCAATAAACAAACTATTGAGACGCTCAAGACTTATGCCCCGACCGGTATTGAGGGCGAAAAAGTGTTGCTCTCAAAAAACCTCAACCCTGTTGTGCAGAAGATGGCCACGCAGATACAGAGCAGCAACTCGGTACCGACGCTGGTGTTCCCCAAAGAAAAAATTGGAGTGGGAGCCAAATGGGTGTATCGCGCAGAGATGGAGAATTCGGGGAAGACCTTCCCCGCTGTTTACCTGTTCTCGCTCAACAAAGTGGAAGGGGACAAAGCATACATCTCGATTCAGTACGACATCGCAGTCAAAGACTTGAAAGTCAAGGGTTACAATGCCTCCTTCAGGCTGACGGGCAAAAACAACTGTGTCTATACAAAGAACCGATTCGCCATATCCGGTGACGTTACCGGAACCGTGAAGGTGCTGATTCAGGGCAGCGAGAATATCGTAACATACAACGCAACTCTGAAGGCCATGTGAGCTGGACCGAGATGGCCACCCCGCTTGTCAGTCCTGCGATTATAACGTCCTGAAGAGAGAACCCCATGCACGTATTCCTTATGGCCGTGACCCTTTTGAGCGCCTCACCCGGTGGTCCGGTGACTGGCGATCCCCCGACCGTGGGAGACAGAACTAAACACAAGAGTGCCCTCCCCGTTTCCGATGGTTCAAAAAAGAGCAAGACCCCTGAGCCCAAGAAGAAAAAGACCATACCGCAGAGACCCTTCTCTTTTATTTCTGATTACGAACTGAACCATACGGTCACCGCCCGGCCCCTTCAGAGGGGGCAGACCTCCATGAAAATAGGGTTCCTCACCGCCGGGTTTTCCCGGGGCATTACCAACAATCTTGAACTGGGACTCACCTGGTATCCACCGCTGTTCCTCTACGGATTTGCCAATGCGGTTATATTCAAGGGAGAGGAAGCTCAGGAGTCTGAAGAGACCGCGCGACTCAGAATGCTCCAGGGACTGCTCCCCCTTGGCCTCCACGCAAAGTATGCATTTTACCAGGGCGAGTCCTTCACCGTATCGGCCAATATCACCCTCCCCCTCGCAGAGCTCCTGGCGACGTATCACACGGACTATGCATCATTGACTGTTTCCGGATTTGGAACCTGCCTCCCCACCACGGACTATTCTCTTGGGGGAGCCCGCCTTGGAGCGGCGCTAAAAGGCACCCGAAATGTCAACTTCATCTTTGAGGGTGCGATCTGGTACATGGCTGAGTCAACGGGGTTTATGGGCTCTTTTACGGTGAGACTGGGGAGCCCCGGGGGCGTTTTTGTGGATCTGAGCGTCACGGGCGTCATGACAAGAGCCCACGGGGACGGCCATATAAACCAGTATCTTCTGCCCCTCCTCCAGTTGGGGAACACCTTCTGAGTCAACTGTAACTCATTAACACGATCATTTGCCACGCTTGCCAAAAGGCCCCATATTCGCGGGGGGTTCTGCGTGGCCGCGCCACAGAATTTCCACCTTGGTGAGGCCTGATTTGAACGGAGGGAAGGACCACTGATTGGCACGGTCACAGATCCACTGGCCGAGCTTCTTGTGGGGGAGCGCTTTTGCGACCGAGCAGGACTGCACCCGTCCCGTGGGCATTATGAGCAGCACCGTGTGGATATCACCGTTGATGGTCAGTTTGGAGAAGAGGGCCTTCTCGTAGAAGTGAATCACCTCCTTGAAGCGCTTCACCACCGCCCACCGAATCTGGCGCACAGAGAGGCGGTCAGAGCCGGTAACCGAGACAACCCGGGCGCTCAGTTTCATGGGCGGGAGCCCGCCAAAACCCTCGAAGAAGCGCCCATCGGCGAGGGGACCCTTGGACTCCCCAGTGAGCGTCCGGCTGAACACAGCGGGGATAGTGCCGTCGGTTCTCTTGATGACA
>JAHJLU010000231.1 GCA_018821745.1 Myxococcota bacterium
CATGAACCTGGGAGCGTGGGTCACCCGCCACAGACCCGATAATGTTATCCTGTGGCCGGGATACTGTCCCGTACACCACCGTATGAGCCTCTCCCAAATCAACGCCAAGCGCAGGGAGTACCCAAACGCACCCTTCATGGTGCACCCCGAGGCACCCATGGAGATCCTGCTCAGCGCCGACGCCGTAGAGAGCACAGGGGGCATGGTCTCTTACGTGAAGACCCTCCCGGAAAACTCCACCCTGATTGTGGGGACCGAGGCGGGGATGATCTCCCGGCTCATCATGGAGCGGCCGGATATCCATTACGTCCTTGCCAGCCACGACACGGTGTGCGCCAACATGAAGCTCACACGCCTGGTCCACGTCAGAGACGCCCTGAAAAACATGCAGTATGAAATCCACGTGCCCGAAGAGACCGCCCGTCGCGCGCGGCGCTCCATTGAGCGCATGCTGGCCACCCCGTGACACCATGAAGACCCTCTCCCCTTCCCTTGAAATTAAAACCAAGTACCTGCGAAGACTCCATCTTTTTCACAGCCTCTCCGAACCGGAGCTCTCGCAGATTGCTGATTTTTCCTATGTCCGCACGGCGGATCGGGGAGAAATACTCTTTCGTCAGGGGGAGAGTGCCCGGGAGCTCCACATTCTCGTGCGGGGGACGGTGGAGATATTTTTCCTGCTGGAGAGTGGAGAGAAGAAAGTCATACACCTGTTGTCCGGTCCATCCCTCGTGGCCGAGGCGGCGCTCTTCATGGGGTCACCGTGGCCCGCCGACGCCCACATCCTCTCGGAGTCCCTGCTGGTGGCTATCCCCAGGGACAAAATTATTGCCCTTACCGCGGCCAACCCCGAGCTCCCCTGGCGCCTCATGGGAGGCATGTTCTCCAGGCTCAACGAGTTCAGGAACACCATCGAGAATCTCTCCCGGAAGAGCGCAGTGTCCCGGGTCGCCGTCTATCTGCTCACGGCGGCCCCCGACTGTCCCCAGATAATCCTCAACGCCCCGAAGAACAAGATCGCCAACTATCTGGGGCTGCGGGCCGAGACCTTCTCACGGGCCCTGAGGGTATTGGTGAATCAGGGAGCCATCGCCATGGAGGAAGAGGGGATACGGATCATGAACCGATCCCTGCTGGAATCCATCCTGGGTGAGCAGTAATGCGGAAAAACTCTCCGTGGCTTGATCGCGATCAACCCCTCCGCTCTTTGGATGGGGTAGACACTGTTCACAGGAGGTTCTCATGATACGACCAATTATTGAAATAAATGAAGCGCTCTGTGACGGATGCGGAGCCTGTGTCATATCCTGCGCCGAGGGTGCGATTCAGATTATCGATGGCAAGGCCAAAGTGATGAAAGATGAATTCTGTGACGGGATGGGGGCCTGCATCGGCACCTGTCCGCGGGGCGCGCTCAAGATAGTGGAGCGGGACGCCCCACAGTTTGACGAGGCCGCCGCCATGGACCACGTGAACCGCCAGCAGCAAATACCCGTGAGTGTCGCAAAAAAAGTTACTCTCGATTCACTACCCCTTGTTCACACCGGTTGTCCCGGGTCACGGACCCGTGTCCAGGGGGGCGCCGCGAAAAAGCCCCCGGTTGTCCCGACCACCGGGCTCCCCGCAAAGGTCAACGCCAGCGATCTCGGACAGTGGCCTGTCCAGCTGCATCTGGTACCCACACGGGCAGCCTTTTTCGAAGGCAAAGAGCTGGTGATCATGTCCACCTGTGCTCCCCTGGCCAGCGCTGATGTTCACTGGCGATTCCTCAGGGGACGTGCCGTGGTCGTGGCATGCCCCAAACTTGACAGGACAGACTCCTATGTGGACAAACTGGCAAGAATCTTTGAGTCCAACAGCATCCCGAAGATATTGATAGTGCGCATGACCGTGCCCTGCTGCGGCGGGTTGACCCACATGGTTCAACAGGCGCTGTCACAATGCTCCCGCCCCGTTGAGGTCCAGGAGGTCATAGTGGACGTCTCCGGAGACATCCTCCAGTAATTTCCGGGGAGAAAGCGAGATACTATGGAAACCCAAAACGGCTATGGAGAGACAATGAAATCTGTGCTCTCCCAACTGTGTCATCCTGACTCCTACCGGACCGTGATCCATCGCGCCAATCACGACGTCCCCATGCCTTCCACCGAGAGCCTCAAGGAGATCGTTGACCTCACCCGGGCCATCCTCTTCCCCGGATACTTTAGCTACCCCCACCTGAACATCTCCAACATGGAGTCATATCTTGGATACTCCATGGATCGCCTGGCGCACCTCCTGGAGAAGCAGATCCGCAGAGGGTTCTGCTTTGCCTGCTCCGATGAGGCTCAGAGCTGTATTGACTGCAACACCCGGGCACGGCAGTTGACCGACGAATTTCTCAAGCGTCTCCCCTCCATCAGGTTCTTCCTCTCCAACGATGTCCAGGCTGCCTACGAAGGGGATCCTGCGGCGAAGAATCCCTCGGAGGCAATCTATTGCTATCCCTCCATCAGGACCCTCACCAACTACCGCATTGCCCACGAGCTTTTTGTCATGGGCGTCCCCCTCATCCCCCGCATCATCACCGAGCTGGCCCACACGGAGACGGGAGTGGACATCCACCCCGGCGCCACTATCGGTGAGAGGTTCTTCATGGACCACTGCACGGGGATCGTCATCGGTGAGACCACGGTGATTGGAAACGGTGTGCGGATCTACCAGGGCGTCACCCTGGGTGCCAAGTCCTTTCCCCTGGATGCACAGGGCTGCCCCATCAAGGGTATCGCCCGTCACCCCGTTGTGGAGGACAACGTGATCATCTACTCCGGAGCCACCATTCTGGGACGGGTCACCATCGGCAAGGGCAGCGTCATCGGCGGAAATGTCTGGCTCACCCAGGATGTCCCGCCCCGATCGAAGATCCTCCAGGGACTCCCCCAGCGCGTGGAGTTCTCCCAGGGCGGCGGCATCTGATCCCCTGATTTTTACGGGTAAATCAATTACAGGGAGCTAGCCGTTTTTGGCTGCGAAATCATTGAGGTATTTTACAAACTCCCGGACGCTCTCCGTGGGGCAGGAGTTGTAGATGGAGGCGCGAAGCCCGCCAACGCTGCGATGGCCCTTGAGTCCGATGAAGCCTGCGGCGGTTGCGTCGGTGATAAGGGTGGATTCCAGGGCCTCGTCGGCCAGACGGAAGGTGACGTTCATGAGGGAGCGATGGGCAGGATTTTTCACCGTGGGACGGTAAAATCCACCGCTCTGATCAAAGCAGTCATAGAGTATCCCGGCCTTCTCTTTATTGATCTTGTCCATGTTTTCCAGGCCGCCAATATCATTCTCCAGCCAGTCAAGCACCAGGGAGGTCATATAAATAGTGAAGGCGGCGGGGGTGTTGTACATGGAGCCTTTTTTCACGTAGACGCTCATGTCCAGCATCTCGCTGAGACCCGCGGGGATGCGGTCCAGGAGATCCTTGCGCACGATAACCAGCGCGGAGCCCGCGGGGCCGAGATTTTTCTGGATACCACCGTAGATCATCCCGAACTGATTCATGTTTATGGGGTGAGAGAAGAAATCCGAAGACATGTCCACAAAGAGGGGCGCTTCGGTTTTTGGGAAATCACGGAACTGGGTCCCGGCGATGGTGTTGTTGGAGGTCATGTGGACGAAGTCGGCCTTGGGATCAAAGGTGAGGTCGGAGAGCTCAGGGAGCTCGCCGTAGGCCACATCTTTGCCGCTCCAGATAACTTCAGCCTCGGCCTTGGAGCGTGCCACTTCGCTGATGGCTCTTCTGGCCCATGTCCCCGTATCGACGAACTGGGCTTTGCCACCCTCGGTGACAAAATTGAGGGCGTTGATGGCCATCACCATGCTGGCGCCACCCTGGACAAAGACGATACCATAATCGTCAGAGACGTTGTAGAGACGCTTAATTGAAGCGAGGGCGCCATCGACGATTCCATCGAACTGTTTGGAACGATGAGACATTTCGGCAACGCCAATACCACTGTCACCATACTCGAAGAGAGATTCCTGAGCTTTTTTGATAACGGAAACGGGAAGGACCGCAGGACCTGCATAAAAGTTATGTTTTCTTGCCATTTGTGGTTCCTTTCTTCACCCTCTCAAGGAGGGGAACCGGGTGAACTGTCGTTTCCCTCTTTTCGCCCATTGAACGATTAAGTCAAGCTGAATCAGTAGATTTTCAAGGCCTGGTTGGTTTTTAGGAGTCTGCTGCGATCACCCTTTTTGTACCCCTTGTCCAGGGTCAGGGTGGTGAGCTTTTTGAGGTTATTCAGAGGGGACAGGTTCGTTATTTTTGTTCCCTTGATGTGGAGCTGCACCAGCTTCTTCAGGGGCGCGACCGGGGCCAGACTGGTCACCGGGTTTTTGGAAACATCGAGGATGAGCAGATCCGAGAGCCCCCGGACGAACCCGATGGAGGAGATGCCGGTGCCGGGGATTTTCAACACTCTGAGCTTTTTCAGTCGCGCCACAAAGGAGAGATCCGGCAGGGGAGTGTGTAAAATCACCAGGTTCTCCAGCCCCCCGAGACGCCCCAGCAGTTTGCTGTTTTTGAGGGCTCCCGAAAGAAGAACCAGGTTGAGAACTTTGAGTTTTTTCAGTTCCGACAGAGGGGTGAAGTCACTGACCTCCTGCTTGGAGAGGAAGAGGTATTCCAGATTTTCCAGTGGACGAAGGAAGTCCAGATCCCGGACCTCCGTGAGGTGGAGCGTGAGTTTCTTGCAGGCCGTCAGGGATTTCAGGAGGGTGAGATCTCCGGCCTGAGCATCCCAGAGGATAAGCTCCTCCAGCTGCGGGAGCTTTTTCAGGAATTCGAGGGACCCTATTTTATCCTTGGTGTAGTGGAGATCCAGGGTCTTCAGGGCCGCAAGTTTTCCCAGTGGCAGAGTATTCACCGGTTTTTTTGTCAAAAGATTTCTTATTTTCAATGTCTTAAGATCGACAAGCGTGGTAAGGGGGGAGAAATCGGTGACGTTGGTGTCGGGCAACTCCAGGGAAGAGACCCAGGGCAAAAGCGCAATGGTCTTCAGGTCCTGATCCCCTGTCCCGGCGTTAAAAACGATGCGCAGGTTTTTGAAGTTTTTCACCGCCTCAATGGTCTTTTTTACCCCCGGAGTGACCCGCGTGATGTAACACACGTGCCCCAGACACTTGGTGACAGGCTCCGGTTTTTTCTTCACTTTTTCAGACGCCGGGGCACCCTCGTGAGGCCCCCCGGTCATTTGGTTTTTTGTGGCATCCCCGGTGGACATTCCTTTGGTGAGACCCCCGGCCTGGTTCACTTTTTCACTGGCAGCCCGGGAACTCCCGGGAGTTTTATCCGAATCTTCTTTTTTCCCGGAACAGCCGAGGTTCATGGAAATGAGGAGAAAGCAAAAACCGAGAATTTTCATGGGGCCGCTCCCAAAACCGCCCGGGAAGGGGGTTATAATGAAGTAACATCTGGCCATTATGGAACCATTTTTTATCCCCATTTGCAACCGGCTATTTCCATACAAGCATCGTATCAATATTAACGGGGTTACACCCTTGAAAAGAACCAACGAGTGAATATACTGTCAGCCATGGGCTTCTCCCGTTTGTATCACGCCATAAAAATGCTGACCATAGTAGTGGTCCTGTGCTCTCTCACACTACCCCTGTGGGGCGAAGTGATTCACCACCACAGCGATTTTCGGCATCACGCTGAGTGCCACCAGTGCAACATTGCCCACGCACAGGCTGTCAATACGGATTTTCTCATTAAATCCATCAATATACCCAGTAGTTTCATTGTCCTGACCACCACCATCAAGGTGGTTTTTACCACACAGTCTCCCCTGGTCTGGTCTCCCTCCCATTCTCCGCCATCCTGCTCCTTGTAGGTACCATTGCTTTGCAAATAATACCAAGGGGAAGCACTCCGTGCATTCCCTTTCAAGGATATATAAATGAAAATATTCATTCTTCTTTTATTGTCACTGTGCCTGTTTCCTCTGAAGGCTGCGGGGCAATCCCCGGAGGGCTCCGCATCCCTGGCGGTGGATACCAGCAAGGTGGTGCCACCCAAACCACTGAAGGTGGTGCCCGCCACCTACCCCGCCGAGGGATACGCCGATCCGCCGGGAATAACGGTTCACGTGAAGGTGCACATCTCAAAGGATGGTACGGTTCTGCAGACCGAGGTGGTCCGCAGCGGAGGCGCACCCTTTGACCGGGAAGCAGTCAAGGCAGCAAAACTGTGGCATTTCCGGCCGGCGACCTATAACGGGAAGCCCATCGCCGTGAAAATCACTATCCCCTTTGCCTTCCCGCCGCGGATCAAACCCAGGGATCCCTCAAAAAACAATCCGAAAAACGCCACGGGGGATCAAGCCAACCCCGGGACAAAAAAACCGGTAAAAATTCCCGGTAAAAAGAGAAATAACCCTAATAATATAAACAACATAAAAGTTACCCACATCACCCCCCTCCAGAAACCGAAGAAACCCAAAAAGGCCCCGGATGGCTCCATATTGGTTACAGGAATTCTGAAAAAGCCCCGTAAATCTGCGGTGGGGGAGTTTAAGATCAACAGAGCGGTGCTCACTGCTGCTCCACAACCGTCGGCGGGGGATATGCTCCGAACGGCCCCGGGGTTTTATGTGGGACATCCCCAGGGTGAGGGGATGGCCAACGCGCTCTTCCTTCGGGGCTTTGATGCGGCACACGGTCAGGACTTCGAACTGTGGGCGGGGGAAGTGCCCATCAACCTTACGGGACACATCCACGCCCAGGGTTACGCGGATATGCACTTCATCATCCCGGAGACCGTTCTGTCTCTGAAGGTGGTGGAGGGTGTCTTTGACCCCTCTCAGGGGGATTTTGCCGTCGCGGGATCCGGATATTTCAATTACGGAATTACCCGGCGCGGACTCCATGCGGGGATTACCCTTGGCTCCTTCAACACCAGCCGGCTGCTTTTCATCTGGGCCCCCGAGGGGGAATCGAGGGAAACCTTCGTGGCGGTATCTGTGAAAGAGAGTGACGGATATGGGACGGGAAACCGCTCCTCCCAGTCCGTCTCCGCCATGGGCCGCTATGCGCTGGCCCTGGGAAAAAAGACAACCGTGGTTTTCCACATGGGTGGCTTCGCCTCCCGCTCCATTCTCCCCGGAGTCCTTCGCCTCAATGACATCGAGTCGGGAGCAATTGACCTCTACGACACCTACAATGATCCCACAGCGCGGGCCCAGTCGGGGTTTTTCTCACGGTTCGAGACCTCGGCCAAAGTAGAGAAACGGTTGTCCCGAAAGGGTGAGATGCTTAAATTCACACTCTGGGCCCTTCGCACCAACAGCCGGCTCAGGCAGAACTTCACAGGGTACCTCCTCTCCTTTGCGGATCAACCCGATCTCATCGGCGCGGGGGATCTCCATCAGCAGGTCAATCTGGATGAGGCCTACGGCGCCTCCCTCACGTACAAGAGCGGCACCTTTAAAAAGTGGGACATCCCCATGAGCACCCACACGGGGATCACCCTGCGCAGTGACTGGATCGAACAGACCGAGGATCTCCTCTTCCCCGCCCAGAACATGATCTGGCGCAACACGGTGGACACATCGGTGCAGGTACTGGACATGGGACTCTTTGGTGGCGCCCAGGTTCAGCCCAGCGATATGTTCCGTTTCAGCCTGGGGTTTCGGGCCAACTATCTGGTCTTCGAAGTCAATGATCGTCTGGGCAACTGGCAGTACAACACCCCCACCAACCAGAGCCACCAACTGGGATACAAGCGTGATGCCATGGGTCTGGCCATGGGCCCTCGCCTGGGCTTCGAGATAGGCCCCTTTTACAAGTACCAGGTCCCCCAGCTCTTTGAAGGGTTCTCTTTCATCGGCAGCTACGGCGAAGGGTTCCGATCCCCTCCACCCCGCTCATTGCAGGAGGGAGAGAAGGCACCCTTCACCAAGGTAAAATCCACGGAGGCGGGTATCAAGTGGTTCCTGACAAAGAACAAACAGATCCTCTTCAAGCTCACGGGGTTTTATACCTACCTCTCCGATGATTACGTCTACGACCCCACCACGGCCATGGCCAAATCCATTGGTGATACCAGCCGGCTGGGGGCCATGGCTTTTCTGAGCGCCAGGCCTTTCAAGGGGTTCCTCTTCTCAGGATCCCTCACCTATGCCTACGCCGTCCTGGAGGGCTCCCCCATGCCAACCCCCGAGGATCCCCAGCCGGGACAAAAGGCGGGGGATCTCATCCCCTACATTCCACCCTGGGTGGGTCGGGTCGACGCGGGATACACTCGGACCGTCGGCAACATCAAGGGAAGTTCGGTAACACTAAAGGCTGGTCTGGGATACTCCTATCTGGGACCCAGACCCATCCCCTTCAGCCAGTGGAGCGATCCCGTTCATCTCGCCGATGCCTCCGTGAGCGCGTCATGGAAACAATTCACCCTCAGACTTGAGGCGACCAATATTTTCAACACCGCCTGGCACGATATGGAACTGAACTTTGTTTCCCAGTGGAATCCCAATGTTCCCACGCGGCTCCCCCAGCGGCATGTGGTGGCAGGGGCCCCTCGCACGGTCATGGCTACCCTGACCATGGTCTACTGAAAGGAGGAGGATATGCAAAAACATTTATTATTCCTCGTAATTTTTCTCTCTTCCGGGTGCAAAATCGGCTCCACCGGGGAGGCAATGATCGAGTACTCCCTCTATGCCCGGGGGACATCACAGTCAGCCTCTTTCACCAGCACCGACGGCTGGGACATTACCCTCACCGAGGCGCGCCTCATCGTGGGCCCCCTGCTTCTGTGCTCCCATGTCCCCACCTTCTCCAAATCAGGGAGCGATTCCCTCACGGAGTGCGGCAAGGTTATGGGGGATTTCGATGGCGCGACGCTGTTTGACGCCCTCTCGGACCATGAGCAGTTCCTGGGATCACTCACGGGAATCAGCGGCCAAATCAACTCTATCTTCTATGATCACGGTTACCTGTGGCTCCCTACCCAGGGTGAGGTCCAGCTGGTCAACGATGACCTCCAGGGGAACTCAGTGACTATCACGGGGAGCGCCACCAAAGATGCTTCCACTTTTGATTTCGTCTTCTCGGTGCCCCTGATCCCCATTAAAAAGGGGCTGCAGACGGTAATGGGTGTGGGAGTTGATTTTGAAGGCACACCCTCTACAAAAAAAATGGTTATACAGGGCGATCCTGCCTACTGGCTTCGCAACGTCCGCTTTGGGCCCCTGTACGATATGGGGACGAGCCCCCTGATCCTCACCGAGGAGATGGGAACATACAACATTGTTTATTATGGACTCACAACATCCGCTCCACTTGATTTTTCCTGGGAGTGATCGGGAGATTTATCATGAAACATTTTTTCCTTATTGTTGCAGCAATGACCCTCTTTACCCTTTTGGCCTGTGACGAGACCACGGGTACGTCCACCGGCTCCATCCAGTTTTATGTGGAACCAGAATGGACCATCGTCAACGGGATCCCCGCAGGAGACGCCGAAGAGGAGATTAACGACGGCTGGGCCGTAACCTACGACAAGTTTGTCGTGTGTATCGGCAACATCCACATGAGCCACGATACCCTTGAGACAAAGAGCAGCACGCTCAAGGCAGGAGATCTCTTCACCATGAACGAGACCTTCGTCATCGATCTGAAGAACGCCCCCACCTCCGGACTCCTGGTGGCAGAGTTCAACGATGTCCCCACGGGAGACTGGGAGAGTGTGGGATATTCCCTCCCCATGGCCCAGAGCAGCTCCGTCAAACTCGGAAACGTCACCGATGATGATTACCATGAGATGATCGACAACGGGCTGGCGGTCTCCACCATCATGACCCTCACCAAGACAGGCGGCCAGGTGTGCCCCTATCTCGTGGAGGCGGAAAACCCGGCGGATCCTGCCCGCCCCTGCACCCCCATGGAGCAGATCCGATTCCAGTGGCAGCTCCCCTACGGATCCACAGCAGACGGCTGCGGCACCCCCACCCAGGTAGGCGTGAATATTCCCAAGGGGGGAACCACCCAGGTGAAGCTCACCATCCATTCGGATCACCACTTCTTCAACGCCCTGCGCCACACGGACATCACCCGGCTGGCCCAGCCCCTCATCGACGCCGATCTCAACCTGGACGGAGAGGTTACTCTGGAGGAGCTTGCCCAGGTCCCCATCACCGTACTGGACACTACGGTCTATGATCTCTCCACCTTCCCCTCGGATCTGGAGACCCTCAGGGACTATATCCGGTGGACCACCATCACCTTCCCCCACTTTCAGGGCGACGGGGGCTGTCCCATTCGCACTGCCCTGGACGAAACCGCCAAATAATCAAATAAAATCTAAAAAGTAAAAATAAGGGGACAAAAAAATTCAAAAAAAAACGCAACCGATCCACCCCTCTTGCCGAAAAGGAGAGCACCAACGAATAACAGCCCCTTCTGGGGGCAGAAAGAGGCTCTCCCATGAACACTATTTTAAATCAAACCCTTTCCCCCATCTCCACCCTCTCCAAACTGGCCGAGGAAGGTCTCAAGCAGTTGGGATCAGCCTACGCCGCATCAAAACGGGAAGGAGCTGCCGGGGCACCCCGGCAACCGGAGACGGTGAACACCCAGAAATCAGCGGAGCAGGTCTCCGTCAAGGATCTCAACGTCACCCAGCGTCAGGACTCCACACTGGAAAAAACCCTGAATGCTGTCAATAAGTCCATCACCGTGGCGACGACCCTCCATGAGCTGCCGGCGACCCTGCTGGCTCCCCTCTCCATTGCGGGAGGGCTCTGGTCCCTGGGCCAGGCACAAAACGTCAAGGGGAGGGAGGCACACTTCAAGGCAATGGCCGTGGATGGCGCCGTGGACTATCTCTCCCTGGGCAATGGCAAGAGCCTCCCCGCTCTCAGCGGATTTCCCACCATGGTCGAAGCGGCAAAGGGCCAGAAATGCCTCGGGCAGGGGATTCCACTAAATTCCTCTTTTCACAACGACCGTGAGCGGGGCATTTTTGAAAAGCAGTACAACAAGACCATGGCGACCATAAAGAAACTCTACCGGACCCCCGAGGGACGGGAGCAGCTCAAGGCCCTGGTGGTCAAGTACAAGGCCTTCAAGCTCGCAAATCCAGATGTATCGGCCCACATCTTTTTTATCGCAGGAAAATAAATCCCCACAGCGACCATTAACCCCCCGCTTTTTTTAAAAGAATACCATTGTCACTCCTTGTTTTCTGTGTATTTATCCTCCCCATTGAATGCAAACATAACCCGCTGCGTCAGAGCAACGCTTTCTCTGACAGCGGAGTAAAGTATTTTTACCAGTTCGTTTAATGAGGAGTTTCCTCAAAGGAGAAATCAATGCAAAGAAAAACAGCCGCTTTCATTTTGATGGCCGCGCTCTCGGTGTTTGCGTTCACCGCGTGCTTCACGACGCCCGGAACACAACAGAATCAGGGCACTGATCAGGGGACAACCCAGGATGTCCAGGCGCAGGATGTCCCTCTCCCTGAACCGCCAAAACCCGTTTTTGTTGAGCCCGAAGTAGTGAAGGAGCCCGCCGTGGTCGAGGTGGTGGTTCCCGAGCCGGATATTCAGCCCGCCAAAGTTGTTATTTACACCGACGTGGTACCTCCCGCAGGATACACCAAAGTGATTACTCGGACTCCTCCTCCCGCTGACATCGTTGTGGAGCGGCCCTCAGTTCCCCCCATGTATCTGCCCCCCCAGATCGACTGGACCCGCTTGATCCCCCCCAACTACGCCAATTGCCCGCATATTTCCTACAAGTGGCGGGGGAAATGCGTCTGTCCTTCGGGCACCGCCTGGAACGCCCACAGTTATAAATGTCAGATCCTGCGCAACGTGGCCAAACGCTACTGTTCAAGGGGCTCCATCTGGAACGGGCGTCACTGCGTCTGTGCCAGTGGCAAATTCTGGGATTCCAAAGCCCGCTGGTGCGTAAACGCCTCCGTGCGCCCCACCTGTATCAATAAAACCGTATGGAATGGCAGCACCTGTGCCTGTCCTGCAGGCACCTACTGGAACATGGGCGCACGGCGTTGTGTGAATAAGATGGTCATCAATTGCAGCCGCGGCACCGTGCGTCGCGGTAACGCCTGCGTGTGTCCCGCCGATAAATACTGGGACAGCACCGCCCGCTGGTGTGTTCGCCCCGCTCTGCGCTGCCCCGCCGGAACCGTTTATCGCGCTGGTACCTGCCGCTGTCCCTCGGGAACCCACTGGAATGCCCGCAAAAAGAAATGTCTTGCCCAGTTCTCCTGTCCTGCCACCATGGTTAAAGTATCCTCCGGTCACGGTCACCACTGCTCCTGCCCCGCAGGCACCTTCTGGAACACCAGAAATCGTCGCTGCATCCGCAAACCCTTCGTCTGCAAGGGTGGTGCGCTGTGGAACGGCACCAGCTGCTCCTGTCCTTCCGGGACATTCTGGAATTATCGCACCTCCCGCTGTGCCAGAGACGCCTTCACCTGCCCCGGTGGC
>JAHJLU010000232.1 GCA_018821745.1 Myxococcota bacterium
GAGTGAAATCCCCACAAATCTTTCTTTTGACTCAACATGCCAAGGAATTATCATGCAATTCTCATTTTTTAAGCCAAACAATAGCTTCATTCTCGGTTCGAAACACCCTGGTTTCAACGCCTTCCTGTTCTCGATACACATCATGCATCCGTGCAAGTCCAAAGGTAACAGTATTCGGGGTAACGATTGCAACCTTTGAAGGCACAGGCCATTTTTCTTTACAGAGTGATGCAATTCTCTGTATTTCATAGATTTGCAGATCAGCGCTTTCTTCGTATATCCATAATCTTCTGTTGAAGTTACCAATGTCTGAAGCATCATCGATAGAGCTTAACACTTCAGAAAGCGTCGGTTTATGATGATATCGAACAACACATATACTATCAACAACTTCGATGGAATAGTTATTAAGCATAGGGATTTCTCCTTGGGTACAACGTTTAAGCTCAGTTGGCGGCAATGGATCGCAGCGGAATTGCTGTCCGGTGCAGCGCCTTGTTAGGGTATTGTTTGACCATTCGTCCACAATTCATATTCACTGATATCAATCTCGCTATTCCAGACTACGGCAAACCCACCTTGCTCGACTTGTACCGATTTGAACAACGCTGGATTTTTCAATGGTGCGAACATATCTTTGTTTAGGAGCGGAGAGGCATCATATTTTTTCATTTCGTTATTATCAAACTCAACCATCACAGTGTGATTGTCAGTTGCTGATGCTGATTTAATTCTCGGATATTGCACTGCTTACTCCAAAGGTTACAATTTATGGAATTCTTGAGTATCCCACATCTTTTTTATTCCATCTTTATTGATCGTTGCCCATTTGACAACCATTTTTTTGCCCTCTTTGGTAGATCACTTTCAATGAATCTCAAGCAAGGGGCCTACAAGTTCCGCACAGAGAACTACCACTGTGATTTGGACGTCTCCCGGTTGCTGTTATTGAACTACCACTGTTAGCGCATCAAATACGGGTCCGGGTTAAAGGCCTACACATTCCATTTTGTAAGCTCCCACTGTGTCACAGGCAGCTACGGATTCTGCGCAGTTAACTTCCACTGTGTCTCAAGCAGCTACGGGTTCAGAATGAAGGGCTACGGGTTCCTGTTGTTCACCTGCGGGTTGCCGTTATTGAACTACCACAGTTGCCGAGGAAGGTACGGGTAAGACTCAAGCGACTTCACCTGCTTCCCAGGCAGCTACGGGTCCATGTCAGGCGGCGGCGGGTGCGACTCAAACGACCGCAACTGGTTTTGAGTCACCTGCGGGTTCGTGGCGGCGGACGTTCACATCTGCTGTGGCGCCTTCGGGTTCTGCTCAAGCGACTTCACCTGCTCCTCAGGCGGCGGGTTCGACTCAAACGACTGCAACTGGTTCAGAGTCACCTGGGGGTTCAACGTTCGCGTCTACGGGCGGAGCCATTTGGGGTGTTGTTGGTTTTTGTAGTTATTGCCTTTCCCCGGGTATGGGTTGTCGTTGGTTTCTTTTTTTCTTGTGTATCCGTTGTCCACATTGGGGAGGCAATATGGTAGGGTTCGGGTTCGGGTGGTTTACGCCAAAGAGGTAACGGAACATAAGGAGAGACACATGAATTGTTATGGAAACCAGTATGCAACAGGCCGCCGGTTATTGAGCGGGTTTTTTCTTTTGTCCATTATCAGCATGGCTCTGCTTTATTCCGGTAGGGCAAGGGCCGCGAACCCGCTGGATGTGCAGATTCTCGACAGGGACTACCTGATTATCCATGTGACAGATGGCGACGTCACCCACACGGAATCGGGCAGCGATCAGGACGATATCGTCACCCGCTACACCCCCGAACTGAACACCACCGCGGCAATCAGCACCGGCAACTGGGTAATCTCATCGACCGATGACGCCAACTACTCCACGGGGCAGAATCCCTATGGGTGCCATCGCAAAACCACCCTGAGCGGGCATGCCCAGGTCGGCTGGAACAACGACACCTGGGACTACGATTATGAAGTCACGCTGCAGCACTGGATCTACCTGCGCCTGCCCTACTCCATGGAGCAGGGGAGGACCTACACCATCACCATCGATCCCGCCACCAACGCCGGTGGTGAGTTGACCATCACCTACGACGTCAACTCCAGCCGCTCACCGGCTGTTCACACGAATCTGGTGGGGTATCTCACCGATACACCCCACAAAGCGGCGGATCTCTATCACTGGATGGGCGACGGCGGCCCCCGTGACTACGCCGGCTTCGAGGGCAATACCGTCTCGCTGTACGATGTGACAAACGCCGCCTCCATCCCCGTGGGAACCGTCAACTTCTGGAAAGACAACGGCAACGACGTCTTCTACTACAACATGCTGCAGTCCCCCGTGTGGAACGTCGATTTTTCTGCCTTCAACACCCCCGGCACCTATCGGCTCGTGGTGGAAGGCGTGGGATGCAGCGAAGATTTTGTCATCGACGCCGCCGCCTACCGCGCTCCCTTTGAAGTATCGGTGCTGGGATATTATTACATGCGAATCGGCAACGATGACCCCGCCATCACGCCACAGACCAGAACGCCCCTCTATATTCCGGGCGACGGCACCATCGTGTATCTCACCTCCATGCATCCCTACCACCCCGAGTGGGGAAACATGGGCGGCGGCGACATCTGGGACAATACAACACAGTGGGAGCAGTACAAGCTACCCGGCGATCCCACCAACCCCAACGCCTGGGGTGGATACTCCGACGCCGCTGACTGGGACAGGCACCTTGGGCACATTTCCAGCATCTACGATATCCTGCTGCCGGTGATTCTGTCCCGGGGGGCCCTGGGTGATGACGACACGGGAATCTCCGAGAGCCAGAACGGCATCCCAGACATTATCGACACCGCGGCGTGGGAGGTGGACTTCTGGCTGCGCCTTCGGGACAATCAGGGCGGGTACTCCCACGGCCTCAATAACCCCGTGGAACAGGACGGGCAGTACATTATCTATCAGGCGGGAGCCACCGCTGTGGCGGCGTGGGCCAATGCGGCAAGCTGTTCCATGTTGGCCGAGGCGCTGCGGCTCTCGGGGAATCACACCACGCTGGTGGATTACTACACCAACGAGGCGATCACCGCTTACAGCCACGCATCGGGGCTGGCGGATCCCATGCTCGACCAGCCCAGCGGCGACGCGGGATACGGCCGTGACCTGAAAATGATGGCGGCCGCCTACCTGTATAACCTCACGGGCAACACGGATTATGAAGACGTGATCAATGAAGAGAGCGTCATCAACACCGCCAATACCGATCTCCTCGACCGTGACGGCCGCAACCAGATCTGGGGGTCCGTGGCGTACCTGTTTACCCCCCAGACGGTCAACTACCCTGCTCTGCAGAGCGCCATGAAGACGGCCTTCATCAACCAGGCGAAGGAATACGAGGCCAACCTCACCCTCTCCCGCCCTTCACGCAGGGCCACAACGGATCTGGCGGACCTGACCTACTTCCATACCGCCCAGAACGTCCACCTTACCCTGGTCGCCCACGCCGTCACCGATGATCAGGACGACAAGGACTTTTTCCTCGGGGCGCTGGCCCTTGAGGCTGACTGGGGGCTGGGCCGCAACCCCCTCAACATGATCCAGATGACCACCGCGGAGACGCTCCTGGAAGGAAAAAACAGCCCCTTTTACATTTACACCTCGGGCAACCACGATGGAATACCCGGGAGCCATCCGGGACACACCCCCTACATGAACCTCGATGACTGGAACTATATGGGAATGGGCTCGCCGTCACAGATGTCGGACCACTGCTATCCGCCCTTCGATGCCAACTGGCCCGTGGCCGAGGGCTACTTCGATACACCCTGGGTCTGGGCCCACTCAGAGTTTACCCCGCAGCAGACCATGCGCGGGAAAATGGCACTCTACGGCTATCTCCACAGTCTCTCGGGCTCCACCGAGCCTTTGGATCCAACCCTCAGTGTCATCGCCACGGGCTCCGGCGACGGGACCGTTACCTCAGACCCAGCGGGGATCAACTGCGGCACAACATGCAGCACCTCCTTCGCCCAGGGCACCGAGATCACGTTGACTGCGGTCCCCGCCTCAGACTCCATATTCACAGGATGGAGCGGGGGCGCATGTTCCGGGAGTGGCGACTGCACCCTGACCCTCGACGCGCCGGCCTATGTCACGGCGACATTTGAAAAAGTCTGCGACACCAGCGAAGACTGCGACGATGGCGACAAATGCACCACCGACACCTGTAATCCCGACACAAACACCTGCAGCAACACCGATATTCCTTATTGCGGTGGAGACTGCGCCACGGGAAACCAGCGCAGCTGTTACACCGGCCCGGCGGAAACTGTTGACGTCGGTGTATGTGCCGCGGGCACCCAGCTCTGTGAGGACAACACCTGGTCCCCCTGTACCGACGAGATCGTGCCCTCCAGCGAAATCTGCGGCGACAATCTCGACAACAACTGCGACGGCCACGTGGACGAAGAGTGCGGATCGGATTCGGGATGCGGCTGCAACCACCCGGGCACACACAGCGGGGGAC
>JAHJLU010000233.1 GCA_018821745.1 Myxococcota bacterium
CACTGCCCCAGCGGCTGCCGATTCCGATCGGCGGCCACGCTCCGCACTCTCCTGTAACAGGAACAGTCAATGCCTCGATGCGTTTTTCTCCTCACTGGAACCAGTTGAGGTCTCTCATCGCACTGTGCGAATCGCCTACTACTCCGACTCTATGATCAACGGGGGGACTCTCACGGGATCTCTGCGGCGACTTTTTCAGAAACGCTTCGGGGGGCGTGGCCTTGGCTGGATACCTCCTGCCTCGCATCCTGCGGTTTTACAAAAACCCGGGGTGGAGATTGTCTCCAGAGGGTGGAAAGTCCAGACAATTGTTGGCCCATGGAACAGGTACGCCAGGTATGGCGTGGGGGGCATCCTGGCGACTATATATGGTGACAGGGGGTCGACCACGGTGAAATTAAAACGCCCCATAAAGAATATTGTCCTCACTGTCGGGTTCATCCGCAGGCGGTATGGTGGAAGATTCCATATCAATATTCCGGGTATGAATGAAGTGAGCCTCTCCACAAGGGGGCGTGGTTGGACTCCGGATTTTTTCCACCTCCATGTGAAGGGTCCCCTCAGACAATTTACGATTACAAGCACCTCTGGCGGGTTTGTAACACTCACGGGGTTTTCCCTGGAGGGAGCACAGAAAAAGGGGACTCGGATAGACGGCATGGGACTTATCGGCACACGATTCATCCACCACACCCGAAGAGACCCTGGGCACTGGCACCGGGCACTGGCCTTGTGGCGTCCCTCCCTGCTGGTTTTTCATCTGGGATCCAATGACCATCCCCATGACCTCACCGCGGCAAGGCACCGTGCCATTGTCACCATGCTCAGGAACTTCCCATGTCTGGGGCGCACCTGCTCATGCCTGCTGATTGGCGTCATGGAGCGGGTAAGTCATGTGGACTCCGCCATCTACCGGACCACCCCCCTGACCCATCGATTGCGCTCTTTTTATCGCAGTATTGCGGCCTCAGCGGGATGTGGTTTTTTTGATTCCTTTTCAGCTATGGGGGGGGAAAGATCCTCCATTTCATGGTATCGTTCGAGCCCAAGGCTGCTATACGGGGATCTTGTTCATCTCACTCCCCTCGGCGGTGGCCGGTTTGCGAGGCTGCTCATGGGAGCCCTCATGTCACGATACGATGCATATCGTAAACGAATCGCCCGGTCACGATTCGGTGCCTGGGCTGTCCGGTTGAAGGGACGAGGCTTTCTGGGAATGTCACATTTGACGTTTCATCCTGTTCAGGGCAGCATCATTCATTGGAATACACGGTGAGCACAATGGCAGCAGGAATTACATTGGAAGCACTGATGGAAATCGCCGGGGAGATACAATCTCACCGCGCTTCAAAGGGATTGGAGGCATTTCTGCGTTTCGCGGTCGAACGATGCGCACTGGATTTTGGTGCGTGCCTCCTGGAACGCACCACATATGCTGAACAGGACCAGCTTGTCATTCTGCAAACCGGGGAATCATGCTCAGGCACCACCGAGAAGAGGGCGCGGAATCTCCTCACCCTGCAGGCAGAGCTCGCCAGCGAGCTGATTGTGGCTGTCAGGTCGGCTGCTGATGGAGATTTCATCCCCCCTGATCTGCTTACCCAACTCACAGGATTGGGTAATTCCAAGGCGTGCTTGTCAGCGATGGTTTTACGGGACAGCCCCAGGGAAGGGGTGGGGCAACCCTTTGTTTTTCTATGGGGAAGCAACAGAGACAGTGTTCTGATTGAGGCGAAAAAGGAGCTCGCCCAATTGATTTCACTGCTGTCTCCCCATTTGCAGGTGAGCCTCCTGGCCAGGGAGCTCCTCGATCTGCAACAACATGTAGGCGGGTTGGGTCGGGAAAAGTGGACGCTTCTTGATGGTCTTGACGAGCAGGTGTGGTTCATGCGAGACCCCCTCACATATGACCGTGTGAATAAAAGTCATGCGGATTTTATCGGGTATGAAAAAGAGCATGTTGCCCGACAAAAGAGGACCGGATTGCCCTCGGGAGATCCACTGGAGGCCTTATCTGACCTTCTGGAACGTGTTTTTTCAGGTCGGGAGAGAGTCGAAGATGAGCGATGGGTTTCCCGCAAAGATGGTGAAAAACGTCGCATGAAGTTGAATTTTCAGCCCATTTTCGATGGAGACCATTTTCTTTACGTTTTTTGCCGGGCCCAGGATGTCACGGACGAGCATCTCGCCATTGAAAAGTTTTCCAAAGCATTTCACCGAAACCCCATTCTCATGGCGATCGCCGAGACACGGACAGGGAAGATTGTGGACTGTAACGACTCATTTCTTTCCATTATGGGGGGGAGTCGTGATGATTTTATCGGCCGCACCGCCCTGAGCCTGGGAATTCTTAGAGACACGTCCGTATGGGAGAGCGTGATCCATGATCTCGCCACGGGACAGACGGCCCAGAATTACTATATCTCCGGATATACGCTGAGAGGTGATCCGCTCAGAGGGCTGTTGACCTGTGAGTCGATGGAGATGGGCAGTGGCACCTTCATCATTGCCTCTATCATAGACATCACCCAACTCTCCGATCTGGAAGATCAGTTGCTCTTCTCCAACACCATCTTGAATCACACCAGCGCCTATACCTGGATTTGCGAACGGAACACCCTCCGGCAGATATATTGCAACGACGCCATGGAGCAGCTGCTCTCCACGAGTCATGGTCGGCAGGTTATCCCGGAGCTGCCCCGAGTCCTCGGAGAGCTCGACATCTTCCCCGAGGACGCTCCCGTTGTGGTCGCGGCTTTGAATATGGCTGCATCGGAAGGTGCCGCATCGGTGAATTTCAGGGTGCTGGACGATGCTGGAAAGGTTTGCTGGATCAAGCAACATATCCACCGCCTCACCAACGAGCGCAAGGAGCGTGATTATCTGGTGGGCGTAGCTGACGATATCTCCGAGATAAAGGAGACGGAACAGAAAGCGCGGGGCGAGAAGGATCGCGCTGACCATCTGGCCCTGGCGGCAGAGGCCGCCAACCGCTCCAAGAGCCGTTTTCTGGCCAATATCAGCCACGAAATACGAACACCCATGAATGGGGTTCTGGGCATTACCAATCTCCTGCTTGAGACGGCCTTGACGAAAAAGCAGGAGATGTATGCACGGACCATCAGGAACAGTGCTGACTCTCTCCTTGTGATAATTAATGATATTCTTGATTTTTCCAAAATCGAGGAAGGGAAGATGGAGATTGAAAATGTTGTCTTCAAGCCTCGGAAAGTTGTTGATGAAACGGTAGATTTACTCAAATTGAAGGCGCTGGAAAAGAATCTGGAGTTTTATTGCACAATCTCCCCGAGGGTACCTCACTCACTCCTCGGCGATCCGGGACGGATCCGTCAGATTCTCATCAACCTGGTGGGGAATGCCATTAAATTTACGCGGAAAGGTTTTGTCGGTGTGCGTGTTTCCCTCATAGCTGACTCGGAAACAACCGCCCAGATTCGGTTTGAGGTCTCCGACTCGGGACCTGGAATCCCTCTGGACAAGCAGGAGCTCATGTTCCAGCCTTTTGTCCAGGTTGATTCATCCACCACGAAAAAGCAGGGTGGAACAGGGCTGGGCCTTTCCATCTCGAGACACCTTGTGGAGATGATGTCCGGTGAGATGTTTGTGGAGTCTGTTCCCGACGAAGGAGCGACCTTCTTCTTCACAGTGCCCTTCGGAAAAGTGGAGGGCAGCGTCACAAACCGCGACTTCTCTCCGAGGTTCGAGGGACTCCAGGTCCTGCTCGTTGATGATGACACGGACCATCGCAGGGACTTGGCGCAGACGCTGAAACAGTGGGGTTGTGAATCTGCCGAGGCGGGAGATGGAGTCGAGGCACTGATCAGGCTCCGGGAGGCTGCCAGGAGTGGACGGCCCTATGTGGTCTGCCTCATAGGTTCTTCGGTCTTTGGCATGGAAGGGAGCGAGCTGGGCAAATTGATCAAGTTTGATCCCGTGCTCAAGAAAACGGTTCTGATTATGGTAACGGGCAAACGGGGGAGTGAAAACATGCGGGCGCATCTCAATCAGGGATTTGCGGCTGTCCTTGTGAAACCCTACGATGATCAGGACCTGCGATGCCATATCAGTGAAGCGATTATTATGGAGTCGGTGCAGGAGGATGACCGCTCGGAACCTGTGATCACCCGGTTCTCGGCGGTGAAAAAGCATCGCCACGATGTGGCCATCCTTGTTGTTGAAGACAACGAAACAAATCAGATTGTTGCACGCGGGATTCTGGAGAAGCTCGGGTATCATGCCGACTGTGCGAAAAATGGGGAAGAGGCCCTCACCATGATGGAGAACCGGTCATATGATCTGGTCCTCATGGATCTGCAGATGCCGGAAATGGAC